>NZ_DINY01000055.1:0-17035 GCF_002426075.1 Empedobacter sp. UBA5528
TTAACAAGGGGAAGATTACACCTTCTTTTAGCGATTGTTTGTTGTTTAATAAATGACTTTATAATACTACTTTTTCCAGAACCATAAGAACCTGTTATAGCAATGTTTTTAACTTCATTATTATTTATTCCCCACTCTAATTTATCAGAGTAATTTTTTATTTCATCCTCTTTTAAATGAATTGAATTTAGATGTGAAAATTGTATAATTTTTTCTTCATTTGTTAATTCAGATTTATTTTTTTCAGGACAATTAACACATTCATCGTTATTATTTATAATAGAATATCTTGAAGGCATTTGTAATAATATATATCCGTAAATTTAAGTTTATTCTTTTAATAAAAAATCCCCAACTTCAGCGTCGAGGATTAATATTACATATTTAAGTGGAATTAATTACAACTTTCCACCAACTCCCTTAAACTTTTCAATAAAGGCACTTATTTTTTGAAAAACAGTTTGTTTCTTTGTTAGGTATTGTGGATTTAACGGACTCATTTTTGGTAAAATGGCATTTAATTCTGTACCGTTAGAACTTGCGTATTCTCGTTTTAAAGAAGATTCGATGTAGCGTTTTGTCGCTTCTTCGTTTAAGTTTTCCTCTACGATTAATTCAGTAGCTTCTTCTTTTTGTTTGACTTGCGCATACTTAAAGAACGAATCAATAACCGTTGCTTTATCTGGTATGGAATCTAAATCTGTTTCGTTAATGAAATCCACTACTAAAGATTCTTTACCTCTATTCCCAATACTTGCACGAATTACTCGACTTATTTCTTCAACTAATTCAGCTTTGTTTTTTGTTTTTTTGTTGTGATCGAAGATTAATTCTAAGATGTAATCTAAATTAATCTCTTGAGATTTTAATAAATCAACTTCAAAAACCACATCATCCCAATCGATTCCACCATCTTCTGGTTGTTTCCCTTCTTTTTCTTTTCTTAACCAATCACGAATATCATTATACGTCGAACGATAGTCTTGTTCTACACGTTGTGGTAACAACTGAATCTTTTGCATCACAGCTAAATCATCGTCTGAAACATGGTACATTTCTTTGAATTCTTCTACAGCAGTCGCATCGCTTTGGTCAATGCTTTGTAAGGCTTTTAGACTTGTGAATTCATCGTAGTTTTGTAAGATATTTTCAACGCGTAAGTATTCTCCGAATAATTTTGTAAACTCCTTTTTATCCTTCTCCTTTTCAATTGCATCTGGATTTGGGAATTTTGTATTTAATTCGTTAACTACTTCAATAAATCCTCTACGTGCATCACCTGTTGAAATATCGGTAAAACCTTCTAAATATTCTTTGTAGCTTTTCTCTAAAACAACATTCTTCGTGTTTTTATTTCCAAATAATGTGATGGCATCAATCGTTGCTTGTTCCAAATCGCGGAATGTAACAATATTTCCAAAAGATTTCGTTGCATCTAAGATACGATTGGTACGAGAAAATGCTTGAATTAAACCATGGTAACGTAAGTTTTTATCAACGAATAAGGTATTTAATTTTGGTGCGTCAAATCCAGTTAAAAACATACCGACAACGATTAGTAAGTCGATTTCTTTGTTTTTCACACGTTCTGAAAGATCACGGTAATAATTTTGAAATTCATCACTTTCTACTCCGTAGCTTGTTTTGAACATCTTATTGTAATCGTTGATGGCTTTCGTTAAGAATTCTTTTGCTGTACTGTTTAATGCAGAAGGCTCGAATGATTCGTCTATGATTTCACCAATGGCTGATTGTTCTTCGTTCGCTGCAAAAGAAAAGATCGTCGCAATCTTCAACGGTTTTTCACTGTCTATTTGCTGACGGTTTAATTCTTCGTAATAATGTTTAGCTGCTTCTACGCTACTTACGGCAAACATCGCATTGAAACCGTTATTTCCGCCTTTTGTACGGTGTGTTTTAATGCGGTAATTTTGTAAGATGTATTTCGAAATTTCGCTGATACGTGCAGGATGCAGAAAGGCTTTCTTAGCATCTTCTGCATTCAATTTCTTTTCATCTATTTCTGTCTCAACCCCTTTGAATTGAGGTTTTACATTGTGGTAATCCACCTTGAATTTCAACACCTTTTCATCTCTGATGGCATCTGTAATGACATACGCGTGTAATTCTGAACCAAAAACACTTGCTGTGGTTTCTGCACCAAGTGCATTTTCAGGGAAAATGGGTGTTCCTGTAAATCCGAATTGGTAGTATTTTTTGAATTTCTTTTTTAGGTTTTTTTGGGCTTCACCAAATTGTGAACGGTGAGCTTCATCAAATATGAAAACAACTTGTTTATTGTAAATATCCAACTCTTGATCGCCTTTCATTAAGTTGTTTAACTTCTGAATGGTCGTCACAATAATTTTGTTGTCGTCTTTTTCGATGTTTCGTTTTAAACCTGCTGTACTGTTTGAACCGTTGACACTATCAGGCGAAAATTTTTGGTATTCTTTCATGGTTTGAAAGTCTAAATCTTTACGATCCACTACGAAAAATACCTTATCAATAAAATCTAATTTTGTTGCTAAACGAGCAACTTTGAAACTGGTTAAGGTTTTCCCTGAACCGGTAGTATGCCAAATGTACCCACCACTTTCTAAAGATGACCATTTTTTGGTTTGGTAAGCACTTTTAATTTTCCATAAAATACGTTCGGTTGCTGCAATCTGATAAGGTCGCATGACCAATAATGTATCTTTAATATCTAAAACCGTATACGTTAGTAAGACATTTAATAACGTGTTTTTTTGAAAAAAAGTTGCTGTAAAATCCTTTAAATCTTTGATTAAGGTATTATCTGCTTTTGCCCAATTCATCGTGAAATCGTAACTGTTTTTGTTACGCGTAACGGTATTGGCAAAATAACGTGTATCTGTTCCATTCGAAATTACAAACAACTGCAAGTATTTGAATAGCGAATTATCTGAATTAAAGCTCTCTTTGGAATAACGATGGACTTGATTAAACGCTTCACGAATGGCTACACCACGTTTCTTCAGCTCTACTTGAATCATCGGTAATCCGTTGACCAGAATTGTTACATCGTAACGATTGGCGTGCGAACCTGTTTGTTCGACCTGTGAGATAACCTGTACTTTATTACGCGTAATATTATCTTTATCGACTAAATAGATGTTTTGAATGTGTCCATCATCAAATACAAAATCGTAGATGTGGTTATCGTGAAGTTTACGCGATTTATCGACTAAACTATCACTTGGTTTATCTAAATATTCGACAAGAAAACGCGCCCATTCGTTATCGGTAAATGCCATATTATTCAATGCTTGTAATTGCGTACGCACATTGGCTAACATGGCATCTGTTGATTTGAGATGAGTCGGATTCTCGTATCCCAGATTAATTAAATCTTGGATGAATTCTTTTTCTAAGGCAGCTTCTGATTGATAAGCAATCGGAGCCTCGTTTAATTCGTAGAATTTGGTGTATTTATCCAATACAATGTAATTGTTGGATTCTGCGATAGTCTTGTACATCTTATATTATTCTAAGTAGCTGTTAATGGGTTGTCTAGTTTAGATTCTAATTTGTTTCACTTTCTAAATTGCATTGCTCGTAATGACGTTGGTTATACTCGCGATGACGGTGAGCAATGACTGGATTGCTTTGCTTGCGTTGTTTGCTGGATTGCTTCGCTTTGCTCGCAATGACGTTGGTTATACTCGCGATGACGGAGAACAATGACTGAATTGCTTTGCTTGCGTTGTTTGCTGGATTGCTTCGCTTTGCTCGCAATGACGTGGAGTTACCATTCATTTATTTCATCCCATAAGTCAATCCAATTTGGGTTGAGTGTTTCTATTTGTTTTAATTTATTTTTTCGGTTACCTGCTTTTATTCTTTTTTCCTCTGTTATTGCGTCTTCAATTGAATGGAAGCTTTTGTAATAAACTAAGATTGTGCAGTTATATTTTGCCGTAAAAGATTCGGGATTATATTTTGTTTTATGCTCGTATACACGTCTTTTTAGATCGGCTGTTACGCCTGTGTATAGAGTACCGTTTCTTTTGTTTGCCATAATATAGACTACACCTCCTTTTTTCATTTTGGTTTACTGGTTTGGGGTTGCTTTTCTGGATTGCTTCACGTTGTTCGCAATGACGGGAAGCTTAATAACTTTTCTCTGTAATATTCGTATTGTTGGGTTCTTAGTTTAATTTCTTTTGTAATTTCTTCTTCGATGGCTGTATGGGTTGCATCGAATTGATCTAAGAGTTTTACAATGCGTTTTTGTTCTGTTAATGATGGTATTGGTATATAAACTTTTTCTAAACCTTTTGAATTTATTGCAGATATCTTTCCAGATGATATATTTCTTCTAATCTGATCATGAAATTGCTTAGTTCGAGTAAAATATGCTACATATGATGGATTAAGTGGACTAGTAAATGAAAAACAAGCATCATGAAAAACGACTCCTTGATCACTTAACCACGAAGTTCCTTTTCCAATATCTTCAATCGTTTCACCTGCTGCAACCATTATAACATCATTTTTCTTAGCTAATCTTAATTTTTTAGTATCAACTAATTCCTTACTTAAAAATGATTTAGTTTCATTAGCCCAAATACCATAATGTGTATACATCTCTCCATAATGAATACATGGAACCCCTTCTGAAATCATATCAGTTTTAACAAATCTTTTACCTCTTTGAAATTCTCCAATTTCACCTAATTTATTGAATATTATTGAACCTTCCTCAAAACTAAACAACTGCTCACGGAAGAATTCGAATTGTTTTTTACGGTTTTGGCGTTCGGTTTCTAGTTCGGTTGTTAATTGGTTGCTTAACGAAGTTAATTCATCTAACACACGAACAATTTCTTGTTGGATTTCAAGGGATTTTTCTGGATTATCTGGACAAGGAATTGGGATTTTAAGTTTTGATAAATCCTTCTGTGAAATTGAAGGGACTGATCCTAAACCTATAATTTTATTTAAACTTATTTTGAAATTTTCAGTTTTTAAGCAATATGATAAAAATTTACTTAAGCACTTAATTTCCTTAAAAACAACTAGCTGTGGATTTAAGGTAGCTAAATATGGTAAATCTTCAACATAAGCTGTTTTACCAACTGACGCTGTTTTACAAAAAATTATATCACCATTGTGAATCATTATTTCAGGTGATTCATAATATTTATCCCAATTAATGAAAGTTAGTTTTTCATAGTTTATTTTATCATTTATTATATTGGATGGACTTAATGCAATTGCACCATCTTTATTTTCTACTATATCTTTTTTTGTATAACCACGATAACCAATTCTACCAATAATTTTACACACATCTCCCAGAGGCAACCACTCCACATCAACCCCTTTTAATAACTCGTCTAATTTACTCATGATTTCCCTCCTTTTTTGTTATTTGCTTTAGCCTGTTTATCGCCTGCTTTAGCTTGTTTTTCTAAGATTGTAATGGTTTTTAGGTATTCACTTTCCACATTGCTAAGGGTTTTGGCTTTGTATTTTTTGTATTCTAAGGTTGCTTTCTCTTTCATTGCGGCATTAGAGATACTCCCTGCATTATCTAAAACTTTGCGTCCTGTCGAATTCAGGATATTATCTAACTCTCGGATATAATCGTTCATACACATTGGGCGTTCTTCAATGGCATTTAATTCGGCTAAATCAAAATAGGCTGCTACCAAGTTATTTAATACGCGTAATTCTTTTTCTTCTAAAAAATTTTTAGCAATCATCGCTTCAGCTTGTGTAGGCTCATCGCCTTTAAAATTGGTTAATCCAACAAAAGGCTTATCGCTATCTACACGCATATAGATGACTTCGCTTGCAGTATGCCCATGAGCAGCATAATGCAATTTGTTTTGTACAATTTTGAAAAAAGTTACACTTGCATCACTTTTTGGGTCGTAATCGGTTGCTGTAGCGTACAAATCTAATATTTGGCGGTACATTACCTTTTCACTTGAACGGATATCACGAATACGGTCTAAAAGTTCTTTCCAATAATTGCCTCCACCAAGATTTTTCATGCGTTCATCATCCATCGTGAACCCTTTTACGATGTATTCTTTCAGTCGATTGGTTGCCCATTGACGAAAGCCTGTAGCAATCTTCGAGTTTATTCTATACCCCAAAGCAATAATCATATCAAGATTGTAGTAATCCAGTTCACGAGAAACTTCACGATTACCTTCTATTTGAACTGTTCGGATTTTCCGAACAGTTGCTTCTGCAATCAGTTCTTCTTCTGTAAAAATATTCTTAATATGTTCACTTACTGTTGATTTTGAAGTTTGGTATAATTCAACCAATTGTTTTTGCGTTAACCAAATTGTATCGTCATCCAATTGGACATTAATTTTAGTTTGTCCATCTTCTGCAGTATATAAAATTATTTCACTCATCCTTCGATTTCTTTTACAAGATGATCAATCGTTGCACGTAAAGATGAAATGTTGTTCACAGTTTCAGCTAACTCAGTATTTAACACTTCAATGTCTATCACTTCGCGTGTATCTACCGCTTCTACATACGAACTTACCGAAAGGTTGTAGTCGTTTTCTTCAATTATCTTATTCTCTATGGTTACTGCAACATGTTTTACATTTTCTTTCGAATCGAATAACTGCATAATCTTCTCGATATGCACATCCTCTAACATGTTGTTATTGGTTACTTTTTTGTAGAAGTCTTCTCCTGTTGCATCGATAAATTGTGTAGTATTCTCGGACTTATGCTTAGATAAAACTAAGATATTTACGCCAATAGAAGTTCCAAAGAATAAATTTGCAGGTAAACTAATTACTGTTTCTACAAAATTTTCTTTTATTAAATATTTTCTGATTTTTTGTTCTGCTCCACCACGGTAGAAAATACCAGGAAAACATACAATGGCTGCACGCCCTTTACTTGATAAATAATTAAGCGCATGTAAAACAAAGGCAAAATCTGCTTTTGATTTTGGTGCTAAAACTCCAGCTGGTGCAAAACGATCATCGTTAATTAAAGTGGGATCATCCGAACCTACCCAATTCACCGAATAAGGAGGATTAGATACAATGGCATCGAAAGGTTTATCGTCGATAAAATGAGGATCGGTTAAAGTATCTCCTAATTGGATATTGAATTTATCGTAATTGACATTGTGCAAAAACATATTCATACGCGCTAAGTTGTAGGTTGTATGATTGATTTCTTGTCCAAAGAATCCATCTTCGATAATGTGGTTATCGAAATGTTTTTTTGCTTGTAATAACAAAGAACCCGAACCAGCAGCAGGATCGTAGATTTTGTTGACCGAAGTCTGTTTGTGCATCGCTAATTGCGCAATCAGTTTCGATACATTTTGAGGTGTAAAGAATTCACCTCCAGATTTTCCTGCATTGGCTGCATAGTTAGAAATTAAGAATTCGTAAGCATCCCCAAATAAGTCGATTTGGCTTTCTTCGAAACTACCAAAATTTAACTCGGCAACTCCTTTTAAAATTGCAGCTAAACGTTTGTTTTTATCTTCTACGGTATTTCCTAAACGTGTACTTGTTGTATCGAAATCTGCAAATAATCCTTTGATATCTTGTTCAGACTCGTATCCATTTGCTGAGTTTTCAATATCTGTAAATATCGCCTTTAGGTCTGTATTTAAGTTGGAATTTGTATTGGCGTTATCGACAATATTCACAAACAATTGACTTGGATAAAAGAAGTATCCTTTTGTTTTAATGGCGTCATCTTTAATTTCTGGTGTGATGATGTCGTCTGCTAATTTTGCATAGTTTACACTTTCGTCACCACCTTCAATATAATTAGTAAAGTTTTCACTAATAAAACGATAGAATAATGTTCCTAACACAAAGTGTTTGAAATCCCATCCATCTACTGAGCCACGTACTTCGTTGGCAATTTTCCAGATTTTAGCTTGTAGTTCTGCTCTTTGGGCTGTATTTGTCATTGTCTTTATTTCTTTTGAAAGATAAAATTTATCTTTTGTATATTCATTATTGTAAACAATACAATATTAATCCTTTTAAACGCCAAAACAAGACGTTAGTGCTTTTTTGTAATGATTTTTTATTTTATTAATTGCAACTAATATTTAAAAGCACTTGCCATTAGTTCTTGTTCAGCTCTTGAAATTCCAATTTGTTTAGCGATATCCTGCCAATTCTTAACTACAGAAGTTACTTCATCGATTATTTGATCCATTTCTGTAGTCGTTAATCGAAAATACTCACCAACACTTTTCGCTAATTCAAAATCTAACGCATTATTATCCATATCAATATTCAAGGCTAAACCATCTTTATCAATGGATGGATTTAAATCATAAGCAGGTGATAAAACCCAACCTTCTTTCGTTAAAATAAATCCATGATTTCGTAAATGATCATCAGTATTGGATATCGCAATATTAAAAATGATTCTACGCCATAATTGGGTTAAATTTTCATTGATGTTCGCTCCATTCGATTGGATGAACTCCACAATATCTAAATAACTGGCAGGCTGATTTTTTATGGTTTCTTCGTTATTTCCTGTCATGGTCATTGCCGATGCGAAATGAATTCTATTACTTCCTTCACGATCAAATCGTTTGGTAAAAAAAGTATGATACGGACCATTAATCTTTTCTATTTTACATTCCGACATATTTATCCCTGCTTTTATCGCTAATTGATACGCTAAATATTCCCAACTAGCTTTATCAATAGTGTCATTCTTAGATGGAAATTTAGCAATCCATGGATGTTTATGCTCATCTAAAATATTAGCTTTTGGACGAGCTCCACCCAAAGAAGAACCAGGAGCTATTAATAGTTGTAACCATTTGTTTATCGCTTCATTATCGGTATCATTTTCGTAATGAACGACAGCTTGTTGAAGTTCTCTTACAGTAGACCATGGTGGCGTAGCCTTTTCGGTATCATTATCCAAAAAGTCAGATTTTGGATCTAGTTTAAAACGCAACGCCCCCATACGTGTTTCGTCATAGACACCTAATAAGAAATCAATATCATATAATGTTTTCGCTTTTTCACCTTTTATTTTAGCGAGTTGAGCTTCACGTCTTTTCATTAAGGTACGTCCCCAAGTATCAGGCATACTGTCTAGAAAGAGTCCAAAGTTTTCTTTATCATTAGCAAATTGTGGCCCTGCAAATAAATGTAAATTGGGATCTAACTGATGATGATGTCCAGATTTTAACCATAGATTATCATACGAAAAGCTGAATGCTTTTCGTCCCTTGGCTTGATAGGCCGATAATACGCCCATTAGTATTGGACTTTCTAAATCTTGCCAATCAGCATAAACATATATATCTGTTTTCTGTACTGCCATCCTATAATATCTCTAAATCTTGTAGTTTACGACCAAGTGTGTCGTCTGCTGCTAACTTTAAAAAATCATCTTGTAAGCCTAAAACCCGAAGCACATTGAAATAAGCTCCCATCGCTACACTTGGCTCTCCTTTTTCGATGAGATTTAAAGTGGATCTGGAAATATCTGCTCTTTCAGCGACTTGTACTGCTGTTAATTTGCGACGTTTACGGGCAAGTTTTATTTGCTCACCCATTTGTGATAAGGTATCTTTATAACGAGGTAAAACAATTTGTTTTTTCATAAATGTCCGTTATTTCATACAAATATAATTAAAACGACTGAAATAACGGACATTTTTATATGAATATTCAATTATTTTCTCTTTCCAAAAGGTTATTGAAAACTTGCTCTAACTGTTTTGCGGTAAATATTTGAATATTCTCCGCAAGTTATGCGGTGATTAATTTGTTTATCGTTGCACAATTGGTTTACTGAAAGAATTTGAAGACAATATTTACAATCCAAAATCATTTGACCGAAACACTAAAACATAAACAAGTCTTCCACCATTACTTCAAAAAGGAGAAGACACTTTCAAATTGTGGGTACGTCAGATCATCGTAGACTAAATTAGTAAAAAACTAATATAGCCTTATGATTATTAAAAAGACCAAAGAAATCCAAACTTATTTAACTTATATTAAAAAATTACAAGTTCTAAAATATGCTAAAGAATATGGAAATAACACTATAGCTTATAAATTTTATGGTGTTAAAAAGAGTACATTTTATAAATGGAAAAAAGCATATGAAGAACATGGAGAAGAAGGTTTACTCAGAAAGAAACCAACTCCTCATACTTTTCCTAACCAAATTAAGCAAGAGATTGTAAATAAAGTATTAGAACTTCGAAAAGAACATAAATTAGGGACTTGGCGAATTAAATGGTATTTAGAACGTTATCATGATATTTTGATATCGGAATCAAGTGTTTATCGTATTCTAAAGCGTAATAATGTCGCTAGATTAGACAGAAAGGTGACTAGAAGAGCCATGCATAGTATCAAGTATGAAAAAGAAACACCTGGTCATCAGGTACAAGTTGATGTTAAATTTCTGATTTTTCATGATTCAAATGGCACTGAAATCAAACGATTTCAATACACAGCGATTGATGATGCTACACGAATTAGAGCACTTAAAATCTCTGAAAAACATAATCAATTAAGTTCAATTGAATTCATAAATTATGTTGTAGAAAAATTCCCTTTTAGAATTAATACAATTCAAACAGATAATGGACACGAATTTCAATCAAAGTTTCATTGGCATGTTCAAGATTTAGGAATGAGACACCGATTTATAAAAGTGGGTACACCTCAGTTAAATGGGAAAGTTGAACGATCTCATTTAACTGATAAAAAAGAGTTTTATCAACTTTTAAGTTACACAGATGATGTCGATCTAAATCAAAAATTAGAACAATGGGAAAAATTTTATAATTTCGATAGTCCACATGGTTCATTTAAAGGAAAAACACCTTATGAAATACTTAAATCTAAACTAAAATAATTATATTTAAAGTCTACGAAGTCATGAAGTACGACAGGTTTAATACAAACAAAATGTATACATTATTATATATTTTGTCTAAAATTCGTACATTTGATTATTATAATATACATTTATGTTAGATTTCACAACAATAAAAGATGTAAAAAATTCAATTGGTGAATGGTGTAAGAAAATGCGAAAAGCAGAACACTTAACACAACAAGAATTAGCTGATGAATTAGCGCTTTCTCGTTTAACAATTGCTAAACTTGAAAATGGAGAGAATCCTACAATCGAAACTCTTTTGAAAGTATTACAGTATTTTGACGAAATGAAATCAATCAATCAATTCGTTTCAGATAAAATTGAAAATTTAGATAATAATCAATCCATGTATTAATTATGGCAAAGAATCAAATCATTTCAATCAATTTTCATGGAATTGAAATTGGTAAAATTGGTTATGACGAAAACCAAAGGAAATCTTCATTCCAATATAATCCTGATTTTTTGGAGAATAACATCTATAAAAAAATATTTCCTTACGTCATTCGTAGAACACCTAATGTACAAGTATTTTCTGAGTTTGAGGGAGAAACGTTTCGAGGTTTACCTCCTATGATTGCTGATTCTTTACCTGATTTTTTTGGAAACATTGTTTTTAAGGAATGGCTTGAAGCGACTCAAAAAGACATAAGTTCAATCACTCCTTTAGAACAGCTTACTTACGTAGGAAAAAGAGGTATGGGAGCGATAGAATTTTCACCTGCAAAAGAAATTAGATCCAATCAAACAATTAATGTCGATGAAATTACAGAAGTAGTTAAAAAAGTATTGGATTTAAAAACTTCCACCGAAGAAAAAGGATTAAGTGATATTGCTTTACTGAATATTTTCAAGATTGGAACTTCAGCTGGCGGTGCACGACCTAAAATTTTGGTTTCGGAAAATAAATCTACAGGACATTTAATTCCTGGTGATTTAGAAACTTCTGAAGAATATAATCATTATTTAATCAAGCTTTCGATCGATGAAGATCAAGGCTATTCAAAAGAAAAAATCGAATATATTTATTATCAAATTGCAACTTCCATTGGAATTGAAATGATGCCTTCTAAATTAATTGAAGATAAACATTTTGCAACATTACGATTTGATCGTCAAAATGGACAAAAACAGCATATTTTGACAGCTTCAGGAATGACAGGGTGGGATTTCAAAAAGCCTGAAAATTCGTCTTATGAAAATCTTTTTAAACTAGCTTTTGATTTGAAACTTTCGCACAAAAATATTCAGCAATTATTTAAACGAATGGCTTTTAATCTTGTTTTTTTTAATATTGATGACCATTTAAAGAATTTCTCATTCATTTATGATACAGAAAAAGACCGTTGGAATTTAGCTCCTGCCTATGATTTAACCTATCCGTTAGATGCTTTAAAAAACTATCTTCGAATTTCAAGAGCGATGTCTATTAATGGAAAACGAACTGAAATTAATCGAACTGATTTACTGAAAATAGCTGATTTATTCACGATTAAAGATGCTAACGGAATTATTGATGAAGTCGTACAATCGACTAATCAATTCAGAATCCTATGTCAAAAACAAAATATTCCTGAAAAAGTGATTGATAAAATTGAATCTGAGTTTTTAATGTTTTAATTAAGAATAGCATGATACTAAATACAATTCGTTCAAGAGGATTTTGAATATCTTCAAAGAAAGACTCAGTTAATTTATATTGATAAGGGTTTTTGCTATTGAAGATTTATATATTAATAGAAGATTTGCAGTTTTATGTAAGCAAATTTTGATAGCTGGTTATGCAAATAAAAAGTACAGTAAAATTTAAGCTACATTTTTGTAAACATTATTTAAGTTATTAAATTATTCAATTGTTTTGTAATTCAATGAGCTGTGTCTTCTTTTTCTGTTGTACCAAATATCAATGTATTGAAATATTTCGCTTTCCATTTGTTTTATGAAAATCTGTACGTTGTCAAAATGATTTGGACACCTCTTTCTAAAAATTAAGAGAGTGTTTGGTTTATAAATTTATTATTTTTTCTTTCGAACACACTTTAGATCCTTTGTTCGTAATTCTGAACAATTTAACTAAAATTCGTCATTTCGATACTAAATCGTCGGATTTTTAATTTCTTTTTCAATATTCAAGTTTTAAATTTACTTTTAATAAGGAATTAAAAAACCGTCATTGCTGAAGAGTCGAGTGTCAATTCGGCGTAGCGAACGTTAAAAATGATTTACTGTTCACATTTTATATGTGAATGATTTAAAGCATTTAGTGAGTAGCCGTTATTGACCGATTTGTAGGCACAGACTTGACGTTTTTGGTTCGTTTTTGCGTCAAGGTAAAAATGAATGAAGGTAGTTTTGAAAAACGAGAATAATCTTTCTATCACTTTTTTATTCATAGCTTATCTATTTTAATTATCGGTATTCATATGCCCTTCGGGAAAGTTCATCAAAAAAAACATTTGAAATTAAAAGGAGGAGCCATGGTATGGCTCAGGTAATTCAACTAACTAAATTATCTCCATAAAGTTGGCAACTCGCTTCACTCAGACACTCCAACTTTTTTATTCCAATAATTTAGAGTTAAATTGCATTTCGATTCTAAATCGTCGGATTTTTCTAATCCTTTTTTCTAATTCAGATTCGTTATCACTTTTATCAACGGATTTTAGAGTCGACTTACGATTTGCAGACGAGCTTCAATCCATTGAAACAAGCGTAAAAAAGATTAGTGAGCGATAGCGAATCATTTAATCTTTTTAGTGCGTAAAATGGTAATTGAACGTCGAAAATCGCAGTCTTGATTTTTTGATTACTTTTTGATCAAGCAAAAAGTAATAAATAAAGAACTACTAATTATTCTCTTATTCACGTAATTATGTTCAGAACCTCAACTCGTTGTTAATTTGAGGTATCGAGAAATCTATTACTTTCATTTTTTTATTCATAGCTTATCTATTTTAATTATAGGTATTCAGATGCCCTTCGGGGAATAGTCAAAAAAACTAACGAAAAAAGACTTGGCTGTAAAACTCTCTACTAAATATGTTCTCATTTCTCTAAAGATTTTAAAAACCCTACGGGCTAATACCTTTTTAAGTTTCATTCAAACATTTTCTTAACGTGTGTGTTTTAATACCGTTTTCGTCATTCTTTTCCAATATTCAAATTCGCTTTTAGTACGGTCACTGAGGTTTTAGAAGGAAAAAATCAAACATGCGAAGGGAATAGATCGTAAAAATGTGGCTTCGTGAACCTCAGCCACCAAGAAAAACCTGTTCCTAGGCTCTCGAAGGGAAAAGATCAAACTATCAAGAAGAAAAGGTTTTCAGTATGGTTAAAATTTAGTTTATATCCATTTGTTATACGTCTTAATTAAAATTCGTCAGTTCGAGTGATTTTTCGAAATAATAATGAAGAAAAATTGTATCGAGAATAGAATTTTATCTTCAAAAAATTCAGCCACCAAAAGATCGTTCCCTGAGTTCTAAAAAGGAAAATATCGTAAAAGTGTGACTTCGAGAACCTCAGCCACAAAGAAATAATCGTACCCTAAAAGGTATAATACTTACGTTTATATAAATTTTATACCTTATTGGGTATAAAACAAAAATTATGACTATATTTATACCTCAAAGGGTATAAGTATGAATCAATCAATTGCAGAATTTATCAAACAAAAAAGAAAAAGATTAAAACTTACACAACCTGAATTAGCTGAGAGAGCTGGAGTTGGTTTAAGATTTATTCGTGAAATAGAACAAGGAAAACCTTCTGTAAGATTAGATAAAGTTAATCAAGTTTTAGCTTTATTTGGTTCTGAAGTTGGTGTAATTGATAAAATTGAGCAATGAGAAAAGGTTTAGTCTATTATAAAAATCTATTTGCAGGAACAATTTCTGAAAATGAAAATGGTTATATTTTTAAATACGATCAAGAATATTTGAATAATTTGGAATCGAAACCAATTAGTTTAACGCTTCCTATGCAACAAGATTCTTATGAAAGTAAAATTTTATTTCCTTTTTTTGATGGATTAATACCAGAAGGTTGGCTTTTGAATATTGCAGTAAGAAATTGGAAATTAAATTCTAAAGATCGTTTTGGTTTATTATTAACCCTTTGCAAAGATTGTATTGGAGCTGTTTCTATCATTTCAAATAATGAAGAATTATGAAAAAATGCCTTAGTTGTTACAAAGAATTAGCAGAAAATGAAATTGATTTTCATTCTAAATGTTCTAAAAAAATATTTGGTTCAATAAATCCTCCTTCAATTGATTTTGACAGCAAACAATTAGAAGAATTAGCAAAAGAGTTGATTGTAAAAAGTGTGACAGTTACAGGTGTGCAACCAAAATTATCTTTAAATCTTATAAGCGATATAAATAAACAATCGAGATTTACAATTGTGGATCTTGAAGGAAATTATATTTTAAAACCTGCTTCAAAAGAATATATCGACTTACCCGAAAATGAAGACTTAACCATGCATTTAGCGGAATTGGTAAAAATAAAAACAGCAACACACACACTTATTCGGCTTAAATCAGGTGAATTGGCTTATTTAACAAAGCGATTTGATCGAAAAAATCAAGATAAAATTGCTGTTGAAGACTTTTGTCAATTGACTGAAAATTTAACGGAACATAAATATCGAGGATCAATAGAAAAAATCGGAAAATTAATCTATCAACTAACTAAAAATAGTGGATTTGAAGCTCAAAAATTATTTGAAATTGTTTTATTTAATTACTTGACTGCAAATGCTGATATGCATCTTAAAAACTATTCATTAATCGAAAATGATTTCAATGAATACGAATTATCTCCAGCTTACGATTTATTGAATACACTGTTATTAATTCCCAATGATAAGGAAGAATCTGCATTAACAATTAATGGTAAAAAAAATAGATTAAAAATAGAAGATTTCAATCAGTTAGCGAAAACATTAAAAATACCTAATAAATCAGTAGAATCTATTTACAAAAGATTCATCAAAATTAAACTAAAATGGATCGATTTTGTGGAGATTAGTTTCTTAAATAAGGATACTAAACAAGCGTATATTGAAACATTGAACACTAGATTTAATAAATTGTTTAGTTCTAATAATTAGAGCAAGTATGACTTCAAGAACCTCAGCCACCAAGAAAACCCGTTCCATGAGGCACTCGAAGGGAAAAGAGTAAACACTCGAAAGGAAAAGATCGTAAAATGTGACTTCGAAAACCTCAGCCACCAAGAAATCGTTCCCTGAGCATTCTAAATGCAGTATCTTTCTATCACTTTTTTATTCATAGCTTAATCTATTTTAATTATAGATATTCATTTGAAACAATTAATAACTCATGAATAAAAAATGAATGAATATAGTTTTTCAAAATCCTTTTTCTAATTCAAATTCGTTGTCACTTTTAACAACAAATTTTGTCATTCTGATTTCTATGACAAAACCAAGTTATTTTTATAAATATTTTGATTTTTAATTAGTGCATAAATTCTGTGAATTATTTTATTTCTGACTGCGTTTAAGACCGACATTTTATTTTTCCCTTCTTCTACCTTTCGATGATAATAAATAGCCAAGTCATTATCTAAACGAATAGCACTCATTGCAGCTAAATGCAATAGTTTCTTCAAATCTTTATCAGCCATTGATGAAACTTTCGGTTTTCGCCTTATGGAAGTTCCAGATTGAAAATCAAATGGAGCTATTCCAGCATAGCAAGCCATTTGTCTTGGCGTATTTATGGTTGTAAAACCATCCGTTTTAATCAACATATTAAAAGCTAAAACTTTTCCTACTCCAGGGATTGATTGTATTCTTTTATAATGGTTATAAAGCTGTTCATCATTACAAATTAATTGATAGATTCTATCTTCGATCTCATTAATTTGTTTCGTTAATACATCGATTAGCTTAATGTTTAAACGTAAAACAGCTTTGTCAACAATTGATTTTAAAAATAATTCATCTTGTTTTTGAGCTAGTAATCCAGCTCTTATTTTAACGCGATGTTTTCTTTCAGCATTCAATAATTTAATTTTTTCAATCACTTGAGAATTAGGTTTCCACTCTTGAAGATCCATATGGTTTTTCAGTAAAAATACAGCAATACGTT
>NZ_DINY01000061.1:0-80098 GCF_002426075.1 Empedobacter sp. UBA5528
GGAAAATTCAGGGGGATATCCATTCGTAAACTCAGTAACAAGTTTCAATACTCACATCAAATACCGTCACTTCGAGTGATTTTCGAAATGTAATGTAGAAAATTATATCAAGAAGTTAAACGTTTTAAAACAATTTTCATCTTATTCTTCAACATAATAAATGTGACAGCAAGAAAGAAAAAAACGTAAAAAGTTAAGCGTAAAACATAATAAATTAATTCCCTATAAATTTCAAATAAAAAATCTTGATTTTTCACCTATTCAAAACCCATTAAGTGTTAGTTGTACGATTTTTGATTCATTATTGAATAATAACATTCTAAAAATGAATACCATGAAAAATAACACGACACAAAACATCGCACGATATACCTTAGGAGCTTTTTTGATTGGAGCAGGAATTGCTCACTTAACTATAGCTAGAAAAGAATTCAAGACACAAGTACCAAATTGGGTTCCTTTACCCAAAGATGACACAGTTGTGTATTCGGGAATTGCAGAAATAGCCTTGGGTAGTACGATTGTTTTAGCTCCAGATAGTAAAAAAGAAATAGTTGGAAAAATAGCAGCTTGTTTTTTTGGGGCTGTTTTTCCTGGAAACTGGGCTCAATATAAAAACAAAAGAGATGGTTTTGGATTGGATACAGATCAAAAAAGATTAGCACGATTATTCATGCAACCTTTACTAATTATATGGGCTTTGAAATCGACTAAAAATACTAAATAACTTGTTTGAAGTAACCAACTTACGACAATTGAATTATATTAAACAAATTTGAATGAAAGAGGATGACTTTTAATAAAGATCTAAATAAAAGATTAAAAAAATTACGCAAATAAATAACTGTATGATAATAATTTATAGTATTTTTATCTCAAATAATACTATAAAATTAATATTTGAACAGCGATGAATAAACTATTTATTGTAGCGATTGCAGCTACTTTGATTGTTTCTTGTAACAACAAAACAGAAGAAAAGAAAACGGATAATGTTATAGTAGATACTAATCAAAAACAAGAAAATACGGTTGCTAATAATGGATTTGACATCAGCAAAATTCCATTTTCAACAGCTGATATTGGAGATTTTCCTTTCATAAATCTTCCGCAAGGTTTAAAAGAAATGAACAAACCTTTGGTAAAACAATTTGACATATGTTTTTTTCCTATTAACGGTGTTATGACACCTTTTGAAGGAAAGTTGTATAAAACTTTTGTTTCACCTAAACAAGGAGAAGAATTTTCGCAACATTTCTTTGAAAAAAGTATGGCTGATTATTTACAATCTATCGGGGCTGTTAAAGTGTTTGATGGTGAAATAACCAAAGAAGAATATGAGCGTTACAATAAACAAGATCCGAATAAAGGAGGCGAAGGTGATATGGGATACGCTGGACAAAATATGAAGTTTTGGGTATTACGCACAAAAGATAAAGGAAATGTATATATACAATACCATTCTAACAATGCTGGTGCTTCGCTTAATGTACTACAAGAAACAGACTTTAAGCAAACTGTCACCAAAGTAACAGCAGACGAAATTGCTGAGGATTTGACTATGAATGGAAAATCTATTTTATATATTAATTTTGATGTTGATCAAGCAAAAATCACGCAAGAAGGTGATGAGATTGTGACTGAAATTGCAAATGCCTTAAAGAAAGATAACGCATTGAAAATATCAATTGAAGGGCATACTGATAATTCTGGCGACGCTAAGCATAACAAAAAACTATCTAATGATCGTGCAAATGCTGTAATGCAAAAACTAATTGCTTTAGGTATTGATAAAACACGTTTATCTGCTATAGGATACGGAGCCGAAAAACCATTGGTAGCAAATGATACAGAAGAAAATAAAGCTAAAAATAGACGTGTAGAGTTGGTTAAAGTAAAGTAAAATCTATATATGTTTTAATTTTATTAAACATGAAAAATATTGATACTAATCCGTAGTACATTATTAAAAAAAGTTGCTCCAAACATTATAGAAACTAAAGAACTAGATTCTATACCAAAGAATGTTTAATTCTGATGATTCTTTAAAATCATTTAATCAAAAATGATACAAATTCATATCTACTAAAAAAAAACCTTGAATAATTCAAGGTTTTTTTATGTTTATACAATCAGTAAAACTGTTTCTTTTAATTTTTCTGCTTGTTTTGAATAAATAAAAATCTCAAAATCAGTTTGTATTTTTTCTTCAAAACTTTGTTTCATTTGTTGATAAGAAACTGCTTTTGGACTTTCTTTCAAGTATTGAACAAAATCAACCAACCATTCACCAATCTCTTTGTCTACAACAATTTCAAGATAATCTTGTTTGGTATGAAATTGTAAAACAGCATTCTCAAAAGTTTTTCCTTTTTTTGTTTTCGTTACAAATTCTATTTGTGGCTTACCTCCTAACCAAACCACTTTTTGCGTTGGTTTATACGTTACAAAAGTTTCATTATTCAAAACTGTTTCGATATAATTTGGTTGAATTGAGGTTCTCGGAACTTTAAAATCAAACCATTCATTCAGTGATAATTCAAAACCAACTCCGTGCATATAATTAAACAATGATTTCTTTAATCCATACGAGAACTGATCATGAATTAAACCTGATTTTTCTTCGTGAATCATATCATTATTCGCAAAAGTTCCTAATTCGGTGCTATGATTAATTACTTGATATTTCTCTGGATTCAACCCAACTGGACTATGTGCTGTCATCGCAAATTGATGCCAAAATCCTGATTGAAGAATTCCTAATTCGAACATTTGACGCACCATTTCCAAACTATCAATCGTTTCTTGCTTTGTTTGTGTCGGAAAACCATACATCAAATATGCATGTACCATAATTCCAGCTTCGGTAAAATTTCGATTTACAACCGCAACTTGCTCCACTGTTACACCTTTATCAATCAATTTCAACAATCGATCCGAAGCGACTTCCAAACCTCCAGAAACCGCAATACAGCCCGAAGCTTTCAATAATCGACACAAATTATATGTAAAACTTTTCTCGAATCTTATATTTGTCCACCATGTTACAATTAATTTTCTTCGAAGAATTTCTAACGCAACTTCTCGCATTAATGCTGGCGGAGCAGCTTCGTCCACAAAATGAAAACCTGTATTTTGAGTTGTTTCAATCAACTCTTCCATTCTATCCACAATTTGTTTTGCAGCAATTGGTTCATAAATTTTGATATAATCTAACGAAATATCGCAAAACGTACATTTCCCCCAATAACAACCATGCGCCATTGTCAGCTTATTCCAACGCCCATCACTCCACAAACGATGCATTGGATTAACCACTTCGATGACAGAAATATATTGATCTAATTTGATATCCGTATAATCTGGTGTTCCCACTTCGCTAAATTTATAATCGCGAACAGTTTGATTATTGATATAAGAAACTTGATTATTTTGAAGAGCAAAAGTTCTTTTTAACTCAGAAACTTCAACTTCATTGTTGATATATTTTAACAATTGCTCAGTTGGTGCTTCACCATCATCTAATGTAATAAAATCGAAGAACTCAAATACTCGTGAATCGCTTAAAGAGCGCAATTCTGTATTTGGAAAACCTCCACCCATGTCCACAACAATTTCAGGATAATTTGCTTTAATATATTGCGCACAACGGAAAGCCGAATATAAATTTCCTGGAAAAGGAACCGAAAAACCAATCATTTTTGGAATCGTTTTCTGAATTAATTTCTCTAATTCCGAAAGTGTAATTTTATCAATATAAGTTGGGTCTTTCTGTAATTCTTGATACAATTCATCAAAAGAATTTGCCGATCTTCCTAAACGTTCAGCATAACGAGAAAAACCAAAATTTTCATCAACAGCCTCAATGATTAAATCCGATAAATCTTCTAAATATAGCGTTGCCAAATGCTTCGCTTTATCTTGAAAAGACATCGAACCAAAAGCCCATTCCAAATCTTCAACTTCTGCAAAACGAGAAGCTTCTGGTAAATATCCATCTTGAATAATTGAATCAGCTAAGGTCGAATTTTTTCCTTGTAAAAATCGGATAACAGGATCAATAGTTGCGATATATTCGTCGCTTAACATCACCATTCTTTTACTATTATCACCTAATTCAATCTCTTGATTTTGAATAAATTCAAATAAATTAATTAAACCTTTTCTTGAAAATAATTGTAAGATAACATCTAAACCTAAATCAGCTTGAAAAGTTGAATATGAAAGTGTGTTTAGAAATCCTTTTAAATAAACTGTTCCAGGATATGGTGTATTTAATTGCGTAAAAGGTGGTGTGATTAATAAAAGATCCGTTTTCAATCGTTGAAATTTGTTGCAAAAATACGGATTGAAAAAAAATAATTTTAGATTTTCATCAATTATTTTTCAGTTTTATCAGTGCTTCTAAACGGCATCGTTTCAATTTTGAAACTTCCTTCAATCACAGCTTTTTCGAGATTAAGAATTCCTTTCAACGATTCATAATCTACTTTATCTGCATCGTCAGTTGGTTTATGATAATCGTCGTGACCGCCTGTATGGAAAAATAAAACTGGAATATCTTTCTCATAAAACGAAGTTTGATCCGAACCGCCTCTACCTTCATAACCTGTATAAAATTTAACAAAATCAGTCGGATTAATTTCATTAAAAATTATTTCGAAAGTTGGAGAAGTTCCATAACCTATAATTGAAACGCCAGATTCTTTGTTCAAACGACCAATCATATCCATGTTTAACATCCAATGCACTTTCGATAAATCATACGTTGGATGTTTCACAAAATAACGTGACCCTACCAAACCTAATTCCTCTGCACCAAAAGCAATGAATAGAAAATTAACAGGTTCTGTCACTTTATTTTTACTGTAAAATCTTGCCAATTCTAACAAACCAGCAACGCCAGAAACGTTATCATCAGCACCATTGTGAATCATTCCATAACTATCTTTCGCCAAAGAACTTCCTTGCTTTCCTTCTCCCAAATGGTCGTAATGTGCACCAATCACAATCGTTTTCTCCGCTTTATTATCTAAAAAAGCAATCACATTTTTTGCAGAACGAATACTGTCAACAACTTTTACTTTTTTTACCTTCGCCTCAAATCCTTGAAAATATCCATCTTCTCCTAAAGGTTGAAGTTTATATTTTTTGAATTCTTTTGCAATATATTTTGCAGCTTTCAAATTTTCTTCACTTCCAGTTCCTCTTCCTTTCATTTTGTCATCAGCCAAAAAATAAACGTGTTTTTTAAGATTTTTGACTTCAATTTCTTGCGCAAAAGACTTGGCTCCTACAACCAAAGATAAGATGATAACTATTTTTTTCATATTCAATTTCGACTAACTCTGTGTCTAACAAAAATAGAAAAATAATCAAGAATATAGATGAATAGGATAATTTTAGAAATTTAATTTTACTTATTATCACTGAAAATCAGGGCGAATAATTCAATAATTGTTAAATTTCAAAAACTTTTTTAAAAATTGATGCAACATTCAAAAACTTGCTGCGTCTATACAATAGAAACAACAATGAAACCTTGAAAATTTTGGAGAAAGAAAATTTTTCAATAAATGATAAACAACTATTAGATTGGTGCGAATCTGGTGTAGAGGCTGGTTATACTCAGCTCTATCATCGCTATTCGAAATCAGTTTACAATTCTGTTTATCGTTTGGTGACAGAAGTTTCTGATGCGGAAGATTTGACACAAGAAATTTTTATTTCACTTTTTTCTGATATTCAAAAGTTGAAAAGCATCGAGAATTTAGGAGCTTGGTTCAGTAGAGTTGCGATTAATAAATCGATTTCACATTTACGAAAAAATAAAGTTTATTTTTCTGATGTTGATGGAGCAAATATTATTGATGACAGTGAAGAAAGTTTGGAAGAAAAACAAATATTGGATGGTAAAATTGAAGAATTGCAACAAGCGATTGAAGAATTACCTACTGATACAAGAACAATTGTGAATCTATTTCTGTTCGAAGACATGCCGCAAGAAGACATTGCTCAACTTTTGGGATTGAGCCACAACACGGTGAGAAGTAAATATCATCGTGCAAAAAAGAAAATTTACGAAACCTTACAACAAACCGTTTGCAATGAATGATTCTTTAAAAAAACATATTGATAAAAACAGAGAAGCCTTTGAAAACAAAGAACCTTCTGCAGAATTATGGAAAAGAATTCAGGCTGAGATTCCTAAACAGGAAGAAAAAACTTTAGTAATTGAACAACCTAAGAAATGGAGAATTCAGAATTGGAGTATTGCTGCTTCTGCGCTTGTTTTATTGAGTGTTGGTGGATATTTTTTCTTGAAAAATGATCAAGTAAATTCGCCTAAAACAATTGAAATTGTAAAGGAAAAACAGGTTAAAAAAGTAGAAGAAGTTCAACCAGAAATTGTTCATCCAACTGATTTTAAAACTGAACAAATTGAAAAAGAAACTGAGTTTGTAAGAATTACGAAAGAGAAAAAAGTTGAAAAAATTGTTCAACCAAAAGAAGAAGTAATTGGTATTTATGAAAATCTTAAAAATGAAATTTTAAGTTCATTAAACGATCAAGAATCAACAAGTAATCGTATTAATGCAATTGCAAAAATAGCTGATTTACCAAGTATTGATCACAATTTAAAAGAGAGTTTATACAACTTAGCTTTAAATGACAACAATACAATTGTGCGACTAAATGCACTCGAAGCGCTTGCTTCAAAATTACCTAAATCGGACGTTTCAAAAGAGTTAACAGACATTTTTATGAAGCAAGATGATCCGATGGTACAAATGGAATTAATAGGAATGATAGCGCATATCAATAATGATCAAATCGATTTGAAATTAACAAATAAATTACAAGAAATGGTTTTGGATCCTACAACAAAACCGTTTGTGAAAGACGAAGCGTACGCGGTTCTTTTTAGAAAATAATAATTAACAAAAAATCAAAAAATGATAAGAAAAATATTTTTGGTAGCTGCATCTGTTATGATGATGTCTACGTACACTTTTGCACAAAATGAATCGAAAAGTGCGAATGAAGATAATTCGAAAACTTACAAATTAGCTGTAAGTAAAGGAAAACTGAACCTTGATCTTGGACGCGTAACAGTCGAAGGTTACAACGGAAACGAAATTGTTTTTTCTACAAAAACAAGATCGCGAGATAATGACGAAAGAGCAAAAGGATTGCGCTCAATCAACTCATTAGGACTTGAAGACAACACTGAATTAGGAATAAATGTTGTAGAAAAAAATGGTGTAATTGAGGTAAAACAACTTCAACAAATGACACCTCCAAACATCAAAATTTTAGTTCCGAAAGGTGTAACAATTTCATTTAATCATCAATCTCAATTTGGAAGTACCATTACGTTCAAAAATATTGAAAATGAAGTTGAAGCAACTGCAAGCTACAACAATATTGTATTAGAGAATGTAACGGGACCTGCAACAATCAACACGATTTATGGTTCTATCGATGCTAAATTTAGTCAAAATGTAAAAGGTCCTTTGTCGCTTGTGTCGATCTATGGTCACGTGGATGCTTCGATTCCGAAATCTTCTAAAGCAAATGTAAAATTAACAACTTCGTTTGGTGATATTTTGATTGCGCCTGAATTATCATTAAAATTAGAAGCGAACAATAGTTCGTCTGATATGATAAAAATTAACAATCAAGCAACAGGAACGCTAAATGGCGGAGGAACAAGTTTCCTTTTCAGATCAGATTATAGTAAAATATATTTGAGAGCGTTATGAGAACAGTAATTTTATCTTTAGCAGTGGGCTTATTGGCAAATTTATCAATCGCTCAAACAAAAATTCAAAAGAGTTTTTCAGTTGAAAAAGGTCAAGAATTAACATTAAAATTTGATTATCCGCAAATCGTTAAAATCACCACTTGGAAACAAAATGAAGTGAGTATTTCTGGAAATGTTAATATCAATAATGGTAAAAATGATTCAAATTTCAGCTTAACAGAAAGCAAAAACAGTCAAGGAAAAACGATCGAAGGCAAAGTTGTAAAACTAGAAGATATTCCAAATCAAGTGACAGCGACTTTTGGGAGTGAGAAAAAACAATTTCAAACCAAAGAGGATTACCAGAAATATGTTGATGCAAATGACATTAAATCTTCTTCGGTTTCTACAGGTGTACAAATGGATATTGTATTGGAAATAAAAGTTCCTGAACATATGAAAACAACTATCGAATCGACTTATGGAACAATTGAAGTTATCAATTTTGATGCGCCAATTATTGCACAATCAACTTACGGAAGCGTAGATGCAACAATGAATGCAAAACAAATTGGAGAAATAAAAGTGGAAACTTTTTTTGGGAAGATGTACACTAATTTAGATTTTGAAATCAAGACTATAAAGTCAGATAATTTTCATTCAGTAATTGCAGCAAACGTAGGTAAACAGCCATTGCAAGAATTTTCTTCTAAATATGGAAATGTCTATTTGAGAAAATAAATAGTAGATAAATTATAACATTTTTTGAAAGCACAATTGAGGATTCTCAGTTGTGTTTTTCTTTTAGAAAAGATTATTTTTGATAAAAATTAAGCAATGAATCATTTATTTAAAGTTGCGCTAAATTGGATAAAGAAAGAATCTAAAATGGATTCTTCAACCAGAATTTATACAAAAAGTCATCACATTTCGATTGAAGGAAAACCTGATTTAGAGGTTTCTGCCGCGAAAGCTTTCAAAGGTGATCCAAATTTATACAATCCAGAAGATTTACTTTTGAGTAGTTTGACTTCTTGTCACATGATGTCGTATTTATATTGTTGTGCGCAACATAAAATTGAAGTAATTTCTTACCAAGATCATTCAGAAGCTACACTGCAAGTCAATCCTGATGGAAGCGGAAAGATTGTAAAAGTAGATTTATTCCCTGACATCATTATTTCTGATTCATCACAAATTGAGTTGGCGCTTTCGCTACACAAAAAGGCAAATGAATTGTGTTTTATTGCGAATTCATGCAATTTTCCTGTATATCATCACCCAAAATGTAACGCAAAATAAAACCGAACTAAACTCGGTTTTAATAATTTATTTTATTTCTGTTATAATTTCTCTTTTAAGAATTGAGCTGTGTAGGACTCTTTTACTTTGACAATCTCTTCTGGCGTACCTTCGGCAACCAAATAACCGCCTTTCTTCCCTCCTTCTGGACCAAGATCAATCACCCAATCGGCAACTTTGATAATATCCATATTATGTTCGATTACAAAAACCGAATGTCCCAAATCAATCAAAGCACGTAATGCTTTAATCAACTTCTGAATATCATGGAAATGCAGACCTGTAGAAGGCTCATCAAAAATAAACAAGGTTTTATTTGTCGTTTCTCCTTTCGTCAAGAAAAAAGCCAGCTTCACACGTTGTGCCTCTCCACCAGAAAGCGTATTCGACGATTGCCCAAGTTTTACATAACCCAAACCAACATCTTGTAATGGTTTCAGCTTTTCGACAATTTTATTTTGTTGATGCGTTGCAAAAAAGTCAATTGCTTCATCAATTGTTAGATTTAAAATATCTGAAATCGATTTTCCTTCGAATTTAACTTCTAAGATTTCTTTCTTGAAACGTTCGCCATGGCAATCTTCACAAACCAGCTCTACATCAGCCATAAACTGCATTTCGATGGTAATTGTCCCTTCTCCTTTACATGCATCACAACGTCCGCCATCTACATTAAACGAAAAATGTTTTGGTTGAAATCCCATCACTTTACTTGCTTTCTGATTGGCAAATAAATTTCGGATATCATCGTAAGCTTTTACATACGTCACAGGATTAGAACGCGAAGATTTCCCGATTGGATTTTGATCGATTAACTCAATTCCTTCCAATTGTTTCAGATCTCCAACTAACTCATCAAAATCACCGATTTTATTTCCAAAAATCTCGAAATGACGCTGAACAGCTGGTGCTAAAATATCTTTCATTAAGGTAGATTTCCCTGAACCCGAAACACCTGTAATAACGGTTAATTCGTTCAGAGGAAATTTAACATCAATATTTTTTAGATTATTTTCTCTTGCTCCAATAATTTTCAAATAATTAGGAGATTTTAGACGTTTTTTAGGAACTTCAATTTCTAATTTTCCGTTCAAATATTTAGATGTTAATGTATCACCTTTTAATAATTCATCATAGGTTCCTTCAAAAACTACTTCACCTCCATTTGTTCCTGCTTCTGGACCAATATCGATGATATAATCAGCAGCTTTCATGATATCTTCATCATGCTCTACCACAATCACTGTATTGCCTAAATCGCGTAAACGATGTAAAATTGTAATAAATTTAGCTGTATCACGCGAATGTAAACCAATCGAAGGCTCGTCTAACACATACATCGAACCAACCAAACTACTTCCCAAAGAAGTTGCTAAATTGATACGTTGTGATTCTCCTCCAGACAACGTATTCGAAGCACGATTTAGCGTTAAATATTCTAAACCAACATCTAACAAAAACGTTAAACGCGACTTAATCTCATATATAATTCGACCCGCAATTTGCTGATCATATTCGTTAAATGTAATACTTGTAAAGAAATCATTCAACTCATTCAAAGGTAAATCAACCAAATCATTAATCGATTTATCCGCAATTTTCACGTAATTCGTTTCCTTACGCAAACGCTTTCCTTTACAAGTTGGACAAGTTGTTTTACCACGATAACGAGACAACATTACACGATATTGAATTTTGTATGTATTCTCCTCAACCATTTTAAAAAAACCATCCAATCCTTCCCAGTCGTTATCTCCATGCCACAAATAGTCTTTTTGCTCTTCGGATAACTCAAAATATGGTTTATGAATTGGAAAATCTACTTTTTGAGAAAGTTTGATAAAATGATTTTTCCACTCGCCCATTTTCTCACCTTTCCAAGCTACAACCGCATCTTCGTAGATTGACAACGATTTATTTGGAACGACAAGATTCTCCTCAACTCCAATTACTTTCCCGTAACCTTCGCAAGTTGGACAAGCTCCATAAGGATTATTGAAACTAAAGAAATGGATAGTTGGTTCATTAAAAATCAAACCATTTGATTCGAATTTATTTGAGAAATATTTTACCGAATTATCTTCTACATTTACAATCGCTATTTCTCCTTTTCCTTCGAAAAAAGCCGTATCGATAGAATCTGCCAAACGATGATAAAAAGATTCTTCGTCCTCTGTTGGCAAAGCGATACGATCAATGACAAGATGAACATCATTTTCGGGTTGAGGTTCGAAATTAAATGAAATTAGATCTTCAATTTTCACTTGATTTCCATCTACACTCAAACGTGTAAACCCTTGTTGTTGAAGAATGTTTAAATGTTCAACAAACGAACGTTCCTCTGGCACAACTAATTTTATTTGAAGAATAAATTTAGTTTCAGCCGCAAAAGTTTTTAGATAATCAATTACATCTGTCACCGAATCCTTTTGAACTAATTCTCCTGTAATTGGCGAATATGTTTTACCGATTCGTGCGTACAACAACTTTAGATAATCGTAAACTTCTGTTGATGTCCCAACTGTAGAACGCGGATTCGTAGAATTTACTTTTTGCTGAATCGCTATTGCTGGCGCTATTCCTTTGATATAATCAACTTGAGGCTTATCCAATTTTCCTAAAAACTGACGTGCATAAGACGATAAACTTTCGACATAACGACGCTGCCCTTCCGCATACAACGTATCAAAAGCCAAAGTAGATTTCCCAGAACCAGACATCCCAGTAATCACGACTAATTTATTTTTTGGAATCGCTAAATCAATGTTTTTTAAGTTGTGCAGTTTTGCACCTTTAATCAGAATAAATTCTTTCGGATCAAGTTGATTGATATCTTTTTTCATCGTGGAGCAAAGTTAAGTTATTTTAGAAAGTTAAACTTAATCGCAACAAAAATTAGTCATAAAATATAACGTATAAAAAAAGAAAAGATTTAGTTAAAATATAAAAGCGCATCAACATGTTGACGCGCTTTTTCAATAAAAAAATAAAAATTTATACCTGAAATAATAAATAATTTTCTTCGTTTAACTCTTGATATCCAACATCGTACACATAAAAAATCGTGCCATTTTTTGATTCATCTACATTTGTAATGTACTTAAAATCAAAGTTTCTCAAACTCAATTCGTTTTTATTTACCGAACGAGCTCCTTCTTCTAATAAAGTTTTTAAGATACGATTATTTTTTCTTAATCTGTTGTTAATATTTCGTACAATTTCTACTTTATCACGGTTAAGATTATTATTATAAGAATTTCGACAAAAATCATTACAAAACTTTTTGTCTTTTCGGCCAAATAGAGTTTGGTTGCACTGTAGACATGTATTCATAAGTAGTTTTTAGTGTTGTATGTACAAATATATAAAAAAAGTTATTCAATTTACAAATACTTAACATTATGTATTTTATCTTTAAATCAAATTCATAAATATTTAGTAAATGTTTATCATCATATTTATTATTTTTGTTTAAATTTTATTGATTTTGAAAATTCTAAATAAATTACCTGATCCATTTATTCTGTTTTTATTCGTTGCCATTATTGTTGCCTATTTTTTCCCCGATATTAGTTTGTGGTCTTACAAAGATTTTAATCTGAACACAGTAATTGATATTGGCGTTATTCTAGTATTCTTTTTTTATGGGCTAAAACTTAATTGGAAAGAAGTTTTCAAGGATTTAGCAAATTGGAAAATGCATGTCTTGATTCAATCTATTACATTTATTTTTTTTCCAATACTTGTTTTGTGTTTTTATCCGTTGGTAAAAAGTTACCCAGTTTATTTTACACTTTATGTCGCTATATTTTATTTAGCCGCATTACCAAGTACCGTTTCTTCGTCAGTTGTAATGGTTTCGATAGCAAAAGGAAACATACCAAGTGCTATTTTTAATGCAAGTATTTCTGGACTAATAGGTATTGTTGTTACACCGCTTTGGATGAGTTTGTTTTTATCAAAAAGTAATGGTGAATTTGATTTATTAGCCACTTTTTTGGATTTGGTTCTTAAAATTATTTTACCTGTTTTTGTCGGTGCACTTTTACAACCTTATTTAGGATTCTTTTATAATAAATATAAAAAGCAATTCGGTAATTTAGATAAACTAACCATTGTACTTATTGTTTACAACAGTTTTAGTCATACTTTTTTGGATGGATTATTTACAAAATTAGGCGTTCTTCCGTTGTTGGCAGTTTTCATAATTGTAGTTGCGTTATTCTTTTTCTTTTTCAAACTTTCAAAATGGATTGCTAAGAAAATGAATTTTAATCGAGAAGATGATATTACCATTCAATTTTGTTCGACTAAAAAATCATTGGTTCATGGCTCAGTAATTGCAGCAGTTATTTTTAAAGGAGATATCGGTATTTATTTGATTCCGATTATGCTTTACCATACTTTTCAGTTAATTTATATCAGTTATATCGCCAATCAATATGCTAAAGAAGTTGAATAAAACTTATCGAAGTATTCTTATTTTTCTATTTCAAATTATTTTATTTTCGATATTATTTTCAATCGAAAGCGTTGATGATTTTATAGTGAATTATCTTACATTTCCAATTTCAGGATTTATTGCAAAAATCACGAATTCAGTTCATTTTCCTGTTGGAGAATTATTTTATTTAATCATTGGAATAATCGGTTTTGTATTGATTTTTAAATTGATTCGAAGTTTTTTCAAATCAAAAGAAAAAGTTTCGCATTCAATTTATCACATTATGATTTTTGTAAATTGTATTTACTTTATTTACACGTTTGCTTGGGGCGTGATGTACAAAAAAGAAACATTAACTATTAACAAAGAAAAAATCGTTATTCAACCTAAAATTCTGAAAGAATTCTATTGCTACGAACTTGATAAAGCAATATCAGCAAGAAATTTAATCGAACACAATGATTCAACAACAACGATAAAATTCAAATCTAATTTAAAAGATTATAACCAAGAATTTTTTGCTTTACAGCACCAAGTAAAAAATGTAAAATGGTTAAAAAATTATCGATTATTAAAAGATGTACATTACAAATTATCTTGGATTTCGGAAATGCAAAATTTTATGGGTATTTTGGGATACTATAATCCTTTTACGGTAGAAGCAAATCTGAATCGATACAATACAAATTTAAAACAACCTGCTACACTTTTCCACGAATATGGGCATCAAATGGGGTTTGCATCAGAAAGTGAAGCTAATTTTTTGGCTTATTATTTAGGTGCAAAATCTAAAAACCCAGAAATTAATTATTCGGTTTATTACAAAAGTATTTACACACTTTTAGGCGCTATTTACAAATCTGATCCGTATTTTGTGAAAATGGAATTGGATAATATGCATTCTAAAATAAAGCAAGACAGAAAAGCCGAATTAAAACATTATTTGAAATATGAAGGTGCTACAAGCGATACTTTTTCTGAATTAAATAATCAGTTTTTGAAGGCAAATAACCAAGAAGGAACGATAAGTTATAGCAAATATGTCGAATTAATTTACTTGTTGTATCAAACAAAAAAAGCAACAAATTAATCGTTGCTTTTCTATTATTGTTAAAGTTTTAATTATTTAAAATTAATCTTTCCGCCAGCTAATTTTTTATGATTACGCTGCGTTGGATTACCATAAATATCAATCACTCCACCTGCTCTAGTTTTTGCATCTACAGATTTCTCTGCTCTCGCTTCTATTACTCCTCCTGCATTTGTTGTTAAACTTGCTGTATCAGAATTTAATGTTTTCGAATAATATTTCCCTCCAGAATTTGCAATTACAGTCTGAAATTCAGTATCACCAGTTAAAATTACTTCTGCACCAGAATTTATTTTGACTTCTAATTTTGAGGTTTCGATTGGTAATTTAATAGATGAACCTTCGTTAGATGTCAAATACAATGCTTGCGATTTTACGACATCACCAGAATAAATGCGAGAACCTTGACTTGCCTGAATTTCATATAATGATTTGTAATAAACCTTAACCGTTGCTTCTCCTCCTTGCATCAATTTGGTTCCTGTCATTTTCAATTTCAGTTCACCTTTGTTATTTTCAACTTGAACATCGCTCGCATTAACTCCATCTACTTTCACTAAGTTTTCGTTTGATGAAATTAATTCAACTGGAATTTTATCATAAACTTTTAAGATATTAAAATCTCCAACATTTATCTCTTCTTGCGCAAATGCAAAAGTTGAACAAAATATAGCGGCTGCTGATAATACGATATTTTTCATAAAAAAAGTTTTCTAATTTGATTTGAAATTACACAAAATTTAAACCAAAAAAGAAAACTTAAGTTATTTTTAAGATATATTGTAAGAATTATTTCGCTCCTTCAGCTGTTAATTCTGCAATACGTACAATAATTTCTGTTGCTTTTTCCATAGATTCTACCGGAACATATTCGTAAGGTCCGTGGAAATTATGACCTCCAGCAAAGATATTAGGACAAGGTAATCCCATAAAAGATAAACGAGCACCATCTGTACCTCCACGAATTGGTTTGATATTTGGCGTAACACCACAGTCTTTCAAAGCTTGTTCTGCGATTTCAACAGATTGGAATTTCTCTTTTACTTTCTCAATCATATTAAAATATTGATCAGAAACTTCTGCTGTAATTACTTCATGATCAAAACGCTCTTGAATATCAGCAGCAATTTGTAAAAATAAAGCTTTACGCGCTTCATATTGCTCCATATCGTGGTCACGGATAATGTAAACCATTTTTGCTTCAGATACATTTCCTGTAATTTTAGCTAAATGAAAGAATCCTTCGCGACCATCAGTTAATTCAGGAACTTCGTCGTTTGGTAATTGCGCAGCAAACTCCATTGCAATATTAGATGCATTAATCATCTTATCTTTTGCATAACCTGGGTGAACAGATTTACCTTTGATTGTAACAATTCCAGATGCAGCATTAAAGTTTTCGTACTCTAATTCTCCAATTTCAGAACCATCCATTGTGTAACCCCATTCAGCACCAAATTTCTCTACATTAAAGAAATCTGCACCGCGACCAACCTCTTCGTCAGGTGTAAATCCAATAGCAATACGTCCATGTTTAATTTCTGGATGAGCAATCAAATATTCTGCAGCTGTTACAATTTCAGCAACACCAGCTTTATCATCAGCACCTAATAATGTTGTACCATCAGTTGTAATGATTGTTTGACCTTTATATTGAGATAATTCAGGGAACTCGTTTGGTGATAAAATCATTGATTCGTTCAATTTGATATCTCCACCATCGTAATTTTCCCAAATTTGAGGTTGTACATTTTCTCCAGAAAAATCTGGCGATGTATCCATATGAGAAACAAAACCAATAGTAGGCACTTCGTGATCAACTGTAGAAGGAACATATCCAAAAACATACCCGTTTTCATCTATTGAAACATCTTCTAAACCGATTTGTTTTAACTCTTCAACCAAATAATTTGCTAAATCCCATTGACGGTCTGTACTTGGAAATTTATCTAAAAAAGCTTCACTTTCAGTGTAAGTTTTAACATATTTCAAAAAGCGTGTTACCAACTTTTCTCTCCATTCTGTTTGCATTGCGTTTTAATTTTTGTCAAAATTACTAAATTATCTACCTTTAAGGCGCAAATAAACCAAAAAAATGAGTGAGCTAACTTTTAAAATTATTGAATGTCCTCGTGATGCAATGCAAGGACGCAAAGATTTTATTCCAACTGATAAGAAAATCGATTACTTAAATCGTTTATTGACTGTTGGTTTTGAAGCGATAGATTGTGGAAGTTTTGTTTCGCCAAAAGCGATTCCACAGATGGCGGACACAAAAGAAGTTTTAGATAATATTGATAAAACCAATTCAAAATCGAAATTATCTGTTGTTGTTGCCAATAAAAGTGGCGCAATGAAAGCTGCAGAACACGAAAAAGTGGATATTATTGGATTTCCTTTTTCTATTTCAGAGAATTTTCAACAATTCAACACGAATAAAAGTCGTGAAGAAGCGTTTGAAATGGTGAAAGAAATCAACCAAATCTCAAATGATAATGGTAAACATATGTTAATTTATCTTTCGATGGCGTTTGGAAATCCTTATGGAGAAACTTGGAATGAAGAAATCGTAAAAGAATGGTCAAAAAAAATGGCTGATATTGGAATTTCTTCGATCAATTTATCAGATACAATTGGTGTTGCAGACGAAAAAACAATTGTTGATTTGTTCCAAAATTTGATCCCCCATTATCCAGAAATTGAATTTGGCGCGCATTTTCATACCGTTTATACCGAATGGCATTCTAAAGTACTAGCCGCTTATGATAATGGTTGTCGTCGTTTTGATGGTGCTATAAAAGGTTTGGGCGGATGTCCAATGTCAAAAAGCGATATGGTCGGAAATATGCCAACCGAGAAGCTAATTAGTTTCGCAAATGAGCATAAAGAAAAACATGGTTTGAATCTTTTTGATTTCGAATCTTCTTGGAATGTTTCTTTGCGTACATTTGGCTTAGTTTAATCTTAACAATAAACTAAAAAATCAATTCTTTTGTTAAAGGAAATTAAAATATGTTGGACTTTAACAAAAAAAGTTAAATTTGCTCATCGGTAAGTTTTTTATCGAGCTTAGAATATTAAAATGAAATTAAAGTATATGAAATTTAAATCGAGTATGATGTTGCTAATTGCAGCATTATTTACGGTAAATACTTTTGCACAAACAGCAAAACCAACACCAAAACGTCTTGCTAAAGTAGATGGTATAGCTGCTGTTGTTGGAGATCAGATTGTTTTAGAGTCTGATGTAGATCGTGACTATTTAATGTCGAAACAACAAGGGATGAAAGTCGAAGACAAATGTGATTTCCTAAATGACATTATGTTAGACAAAATGTTGGTTGATCGTGCAAAACAAGATACTTTAATCAAAGTGACACAAGACGAGGTAACTCGTCAATTAAACAACCAAATCGAAGGTTTGATTGCTCAAGCTGGAGGAGAAAAACAAATTTTAGACTATTTTGGTTTCCGTACAATGGCGGAAATGAAAAACGAAACTAAATATATCGTAGAAGATAATATTTATGCACGTAACAAAAGAGAAATGGTTGTAAAAGGCGCTGATGCAACGCCAGAAGAAGTTCGTTTGTTTTTCGAAAAACACCAAGGTGAGTTACCAGACGTAAAAGACGAAGTTTCGATTAGCCATATTGTAACTTATCCTGAAGTTTCGCAAGAAAATCAACAAAAGATTATCGATCAATTAAAAGAAATCAAAAAAGAAATTGAAGAAGGTGCTTCTTTTGCAACGAAAGCAATTTTATATTCAGAAGATCCAGGTTCTGCAAGTAATGGTGGTGAATATAAAAAAGTTTCTCGTGGTAAAATGGTAAAAGAGTTTGATGCGGTTGCATTTAACTTACAAGAAGGTGAAATTTCTGATCCATTCAAAACTGATTTTGGATATCATATTATTAAGTTAGAAAAACGTCGTGGACAAGAATTAGATTTGCGTCATATCTTGATTACGTTGAAACCAACGGAAGAAGAAATAAAAAAGGCTTATAATAAATTAGATTCGATTCGAGTTTTAATTAACGACGGAAAAATGACATTTAAAGATGCTGCATTAAGATTTTCTGATGATAAATACACAAAATTTAACTCAGGAAATATCATGAACCAAAATTCTGGTGACGATCGTTTCGAGAAAATGGCTTTGCCTCTACCAATGTTTACAGCGATTGCAACATTGAATGAAGGAGATATTTCTCAAGTTTTCGAAGATGATTTTGATAACAGAAAAGCGTTAAGAATCTTAAAAATCAATAAATTTTATCCAGAGCATAAAATCAATTACCAAGATGATTATTATAGAATTCAGAAATTTGCAGTTCAAGATAAAGAACGAACATTGTTGATGGATTGGGTAAAACGTCAAGTTGGTGATGCTTACATTAAAATTGGAAAAGAATACCAAAGTTGTAATTTCCCGATCGATTGGGAAAAGAAAAACCAAAAATAATAAAACAAAAAACCTCGAGAAATTCTCGAGGNNTAATCTTATTTCGCAATTGGAACTTGAGAAGGCCAAATTAATTTACTTGGATCAAACCCTACTTTTTTTACCGAATCAGAAAACCTGTCTTTTACCTTATCCGAGATCTCTTTCTTACGCGATAAAATCCATAACTTTTTATAATCTTCACTTGCAACTAACGCATTGTTGTAATCTTTATCAAAATCGATAACATACAATTTCTTTGCAAAAATTGGTAAAAACGTTGTCGAAAACAACCCAACATTTTCGATATCTTGTGCTGCAATTCCTTCAATTTTCTCCCACCCTTTTTTCTTCGCATTATATCCGCGTACAATTACTTCCAATTGTCCATTTTCTTCGTTCAAATTAAAACGATGTGTCACATTTGTTTGTCCTTTTTGCGCTTTATTTTCCAAACGTGCTATTTCGTACCAACGCCCTAAAAATCCACCTAGATCAAAATTTTGAGCAGGTTTGTATTTTACATTTTTCTTATTGTGATTAACGATATATGCTGTTGTCCCTAACGCCAATGCTGCAAGGGCTAATTTCTTAAAATTCATTTTACTAAAACTTAGGTTGCAAATGTATCAATAATATTAAAGTTGAAAAAATATGATTTCACATTTTGAATTAATTAAAGTTTTATTTAATTTTATTGAAACTAATTTTAACATTATTTAATCTAATGAAAAAACTTCCTGTTATATGCCCCAGCTGTACAGAAGAATTAGCGGTCGAAAAGTTGATTTGCAATCATTGCGAAACACAAGTTGTAGGAAACTATGAACTTCCTTTATTTCTGAAACTTACAAATGAAGAACAAGCATTTATTATGCAATTCTTTATCAACTCAGGAAGTTTAAAAGACATGGCAAAAGAATTTGAAGTCAGCTATCCAACGATGCGAAATAAAGTAGATGATTTGATTAATAAAATAAAAACAATGTCTGATGAATAAAGAATTTTCGGTATCGATGTCGCCTTTTTTCAAGGTTACAACTGCAATTTTAATTGTATTATTAATCTTAATTGGAGGAGTATTGTTTAAAGAAACAGAAGTATATGTTGCGGTGATTTATGCAATCATTATTTATCCATTGTTTGCGTATTATTATTTAATCTCTTTAAATAAAATTAAAGTTGATTTGAATAATATTTATTTTATTTCAAAAATTAAAACGAATATTATTCCGATAAATGAAATAAAAATTATTAAAAGAAAATCTCAAAATAATTTGATAATCGTTGGATGCAGAGGATTTATGGGATTGATAGGAAGATCTATGGATAATTATCGATGCAATATAAAAAATCGTACAAAACTTGTTGCGATAGAATTAGAAAATGTAAAATATTTGGTGAGCTGCGATCAGCCAGATGAATTTGTTAACACAATAAATACACTAAAAAATGATAAAGAAACTCCTTAATCCATTTGCATATTTCGATGAAAAAATACTGTTCATTATTGGACTATTTTCGCATTTCCTTTTCACTTATATCGCCAATATTACTGAATCTTTTTTCCCTGATTTTTTAAGCATTAAGAAAAATGGAATTTCTTATTCTTATCTCGATTTGTTGTATCAAAATACGAGAAATTTAGTAATTGCAATCCTCATATTTTACATTTTAGGAAAAATCATCAATAACAGAACACGAATTATAGACATTGTAAACGTTGTTTTAATCTCAAGAATCGCTTATTACATTGTATTCATAACGGATTTTATTCCAATTGTCAACAAAAGTATGGACAAGGTTTTGAAAGGAGTTACAACAAATAATCTCGAAGTTTTGCACGAAGCTCCAACAATGATTGTACTTGTAATTGTAGCTTTTATCGCGATATTTTTCTTGTGTATAATGCTCTATTTTTTATACATAGGTTTCAAAACTGTTACAAACATGAAAAATACAAAACAAGTTTTTGCTTTCATTGCTACCTTGTTATTTATCATTGTTTTAACCACAATATTATCATTATTAATACCACAAAAAATATGAAAAAAGTTTTATTTTTCTTTATACTTATTTGTTCTACAGTTTTTGGTCAATCAAAAAATGATTTCACAGAATCAGATATTCAACTTAACGAAAATCAAGTTAAATTATTTGGAACATTATGTTTACCTCAAAATGCAAAATCTAAAATACCAATTGTTTTATTAATTTCTGGTTCTGGACCAACAGATAGAAATGGAAACAATAATATGATGATTAATAACTCTTTGAAATATTTAGCTCATAGTTTAGCTGAAAAAGGAATTGCATCTATTCGCTATGACAAAAGAGGAATCGGAGAAAGTTCTATTGCTAATTTGGACGAGTCTAAACTTACATTTGATGATTACGTTGAGGACGCAAGGAATTGGATAACTTTCTTAAAAAAAGATAAAAGATTTGGTTCTATTTCAATAGCTGGACACAGCGAAGGTTCATTAATTGGAATGCTTGCATCTTCAAAAAATGTCGACAAATTCATCTCGATTTCTGGTGCAGGAGAATCTATTGACCAAATACTTAAAAAACAATTAAATCTACTTCCTGAACAATTAAAAACCGAATCGTATGCTATTATAGATTCTTTGAAAAATGGAAATACTGTAAATAATATTAATCCTAATTTATCTTCATTATTTCGTAAAAGTGTACAACCTTATTTAATTTCTTGGATTAAATATAATCCTGTAAATGAAATCAATAAATTAACTATTCCTTTTTTAGTGATTCAAGGGGGTATGGATATACAAGTTGATACGGAGAACGCTAAAAACCTATCTCCTAAATCTGCTGTTATTATCAAAGGGATGAATCACGTTTTAAAAAATGTTACTTCAAAAGATGATTTATCTTCTTACAACAACCCAGAACTTCCAATAAATATAGAATTAGTAGAAGTCATTTCTAATTTTATCCTCAAAAACTAACTATAAAAGACAAAGCAAATTGCTTTGTCTTTTTATTTAAGAATTAACAAGCTGTTCCTCCTTCAAAATTTGTAATTGTAGTTTTTTTTATCAAATTTTAGAGTGATTGTCATTGTTCCATTAGCTAAAACTGAATCAGATTCTATATTTTATTTACCTATTATTTCTTGATCTACATCAATTTAAAATAATAATTCTATTCTTAAATTTACAATTCTTATTTGTGATTCGTAACAAAGGAGTTTAAAGATTATACAGATTTTTCATAGTATAAAGTTGGTTAGGTTATTTAGCAAAGAGCAGAAGAAACTTTTGCTCTTTGTTTGTTTTATATTTATAATCATTAAATAATTTATCATGTACTTATATTTTTATTAGTCAACAATTATTCGATTATTTACTTTTTTATTCCCAATTATTGATTGATTAATAAAATTGAAAACTTCGTCTAAATATTGTTTTCTTAATCCAGACCATTCATGTTTTCCTGAATTAGAGAAAATAGCAAAAGATGCCTGACTATATTTTCTATTCAAATCTTCTAAAGTAGCAGAACCATTTAAAGGAAAAAATCCTGGTTGATTATCCAAACAACTTCTGTGTGGCGCATTGTAAGCTGGTACAACATCATCGCTTAAACCATGTACATAAACTGTTGGCAAAACACTCGATTTTGTAACATAACGATTGTCTACAATCGCTCCTGCATAACTTACTAATCCATCAATTTTAACTTGATTGAATTGATTTCCGTACCATAAATCTCTCAAATAATAAGCATTTAGAATAGTCTCCGCTCCTGCACTACTTCCTCCTAAAATTAATTTATTAATCGAGAATTTAAGTTCTTTTGAATTATTTTGAATAAAATTTAGCGCAGTTAAAACATCAAAAGAGGCTTCTTTAAAAATCATCAACTTTTCTTGTTTTGGCAAATCACACCCAAAACCAGCCGAAGAATTTGCCAATAATCTATACGAGATAGAAACAGCTACGAAACCTCTTTCTTGAGCATCTTTCATTCGTTCAATTTCTTCTTTATCCGCTCTTGTTCCTCCTGAAAATCCGCCTCCGTGTACCCAAGCAAATACATTATAGGTTTGATTCTCTTTATAGTTTTTCGGATAATAAATATCAAACGCTAAATTATTTTTTTTATCATATACTATCGTTTTCTGCGCATATGTATAACTTATCATTAAAAATAAGGCAACTAAATATTTCATTTTCTTCTATTCTAAATAAAAATTGCTTGACTTTAACTTCTTACGTTGTCAATTTGTCAAGCAATTTACTATAAATAATTTTCCCTTTAATTATTCTATTTTTTTACGAAATAATGATTGTGCTAATCGAATGTTCTTGCGAATTTACCTCAACAGCTTCTCCTTCTATCCATAAATTATATTGATAAGGTTTATCTGTTTGATTCATCACAACCACCACAACTTTTCCGTCTTTGTTTACAAAGGAAGTTGTCATTAAATCTGAACGATTAGACGATGCCGCAATTCTTTGCGCACCTGGACGAATAAATTTTGAGAATTGACCAATGTAGTAAAACGAATTTGTATACGTAACCTGTCCATTTCTAGTATCACCATGAATTGGTGCAAAACAGAAATTTCCTACGTGATTTGGTCCTCCTTTTTCATCCAACAAAACATTCCAATCTGTCCAAGCAACTGTTCCGGAGTTAAAATCGTTGATCATATTGTAACCATATTTTTCACCCAATGCCCAATTTCCCATTTGATTGTAATCAAATTGTTCTTTACAACCTTCTGTAAAAATTAAATTAACATTCGGGAAAGCTTCGTGAGTTAACGCTACATTATTGAATAAATTCACGCTTCCGTTCCATGTTTCGTACCAGTGAAAACCAACTCCCCAAACATATTTAGCAGCTTCAGAATCATTCAAAATAGTTGAAGCACGTTGATAAATTAAATCACGGTTATGATCCCACACAATAATTTTTTTGTCTTTTAATCCTTTTTGGTGAAAAGTCGGACCTAAATTATTTTTCAAAAAATCACGTTCTTCTTCAGCTGTATAAATACACGATTCCCATGTTTGCGTTGCCATTGGTTCGTTCTGAATAGAAACTCCCCAAATTGGTAAACCAATTTTCTCATAATTCTCGATAAATTTCACAAAATAGTTAGCCCAAGTTTGGTAATATTCAGGTTTCAAAGAACCTCCTTTTAACATACTGTTATTCGTTTTCATCCAAGCTGGCGGACTCCAAGGACTTGCATATAAACGATAGGCATCTTTCATTTCTGCTTTTGCCATTTTAATCATCGGAATTTTATAATTCAAATCATGTGCAATGTCAAAAGTTTTTAACTCATTATCATTATCTTTTACATACGTGTAACTATCGCTCGAAAAATCACTCGAATTTATTGTTGTTCTAATCAACGAATAACCAATTCCTTCTTTTTCGCTATAATAAGCTTTGATAATTTCTTGTTGCGTTTTCTTTGGCAATTTTGCTAAAACTTCTGCTGAAGCATCTGTGATAGCTCCTCCAATTCCTTCAAATTTTTGGAATTTACGTTTTGGATCAATAAAAATTGCAATATCTGTTTCTTTTGGTTGTGGAAACTTTTTTACAGCTAACTTATCTGTCGATTTTGCGATACGTTGATTCGTATTTTTTGCAGTTGTATATATTTCGATTTTCTTGTTCGAAAGTTTAAAATCTTGCGCATTTACGGCAAAATAATTTAACAATAAAGCTGCAATAAGAGGATATTTCAAATGTGATTTTGTCATAATTATTATTGAATTAAAAATTTGGCTAAAATTGGTAAATGATCTGATGGATATTTGAAATCGTAGAAATCATCAATCGTATTGAAACTTTTACACGTTACTTTTGAATTCTTTTTGTAAAAAATGTAATCTAAAATTTCTGTTCCTTTTACATTGAATTTAAAATCTTCCCATGTAAAATCTGGTCCATAAACCATTTGCGCATTTAGACGAGTATCTAAATATTTGTTTTGAATATATTTAACAGATTCATCGTTTTGATTCATATTAAAATCTCCCATAAAAAATGCTGGAACGTTTTTCTTTTCAGTTAACTTTTGAATTAAATTATCAATCATTTCTAACGATTTTTGACGCGCAATTTTTCCATCATTATCAAAATGTGTATTGATTATCCAAAATGTATTTTTCGTTTTTTTATCTTGAAATAATCCGTAAGTGATAATTCTATAATAAGAAGCATCCCAACCTTTCGACATTTTTTCTGGCGTTTCTGATAACCAAAAAGTATGTTGTTCTAAAACTTTATATTGATCTTTTTTATAGAAAATAGCAGAATATTCAGCGTTTTTATCATCATTTCGAGGAGATCCAATAAAATCTAAACTCGAATTATTTTGTTTGATAAAATCTAACTGAGGAACTTGCGCTTCTTGTACACCAACAAAATCAGCATCATAATATTTGATTAAATCAACCAATTTTTGTTTGCGAATATTCCAATGATTTGCGCCATCATCAACAGACGCTAATCTAATATTGTAAGACATAATTGATAAATTTTGTTGTGCAAAACCTATCATTGTCATGATTAAAACTAAACTTAAACTAATATATTTTTTCATGTGTGTGATGTTAAAAAATTCCAAGTAAGCACAACAATACTTACTTGGATGAGAAATAAATTAAATTTCTAACTAAAACTATAAATGAGGAATTTAATCAACTAAAGTAAAACTTGTTTTAAGCGTTGCGTCTGAATTTCCACCAACAAAAATGTCGAAATCTCCTGCTTCTGCAACATAGTTCATATTGATATCGTGGAATTTTAAATCTTCTGAAGTTAATGTAAACGTAATTGTTTTTGTTTCTCCTTTCTTAATCATCACTTTATCAAAACCTTTCAATTCTCGAACTGGACGCGTCACACTTCCTACTAAATCGCGAACATATAATTGTACTACTTCTTCTCCATCGTAGTTTCCTGTATTTTTAACATTTACAGTGACTTTGATTTCATCTTTTCCATTCCTCATCGTTGATTTGTTCAACTTTAAGTTACTATAATCAAACGTTGTATAACTTAAACCATAACCAAATGGATATAAAGGCGAATTCGGAGAATCTGTATAACGAGATTTATATTTTTGCTCCGCATCACTCGCTCCTAAATAAGGTCTACCTGTATTTTTTTGATTGTAATGAATTGGTATTTGACCTACAGAACGAGGAAATGTCATCGGTGTTTTGGCCGAAGGATTGTATTTTCCATACAACACATCTGTAATCGCTAAACCTCCCATTGTTCCTGGATACCATGCGTATAAAATTGCATCCATATTATCATTTTCCCACGAAATTGTCATTGGACGACCAGCCATTAAAACTAAAACAATTGGCTTACCAAGTTTCTTTAATTCTTTTAATAATTCTTTCTGATTTCCTGGTAAATCTATATTTGTTTGAGAAGCAGCTTCACCTGTTTGATTCTCGTTTTCTCCCATAACCGCAACAATTACATCCGAGTTTTTCGCTATATTAATTGCTTCTTGAAAACCATCAGTTTTAAACGAATTAAGTTCTGTTCCTTGTGCGTAAGTAATTTTTGCGTTTTTACCTAAAACATCATTCAAACCTTCCCAAACAGACCACGCTTTTCCATAACGATCTCCACGTGCAGCCCAGTTTCCGATGATATTTTTCTCATCTTTAACTAAAGGTCCAATAACTGCAACTTTTTGAGATTCTTTTAATGGTAAAATTTGTTTATCATTCTTTAATAAAACCATTGATTTACGCGCAACATCACGAGCTTCATTTAAAAACTCTTGTTTCATTACCGTTTCTTTCTCTCGTTTTGCATTTGAATAACGATATGGATCTTCGAAAAGACCTAAATCATATTTAGCTTCTAAAATTCTACGAACCGCAGTATCAATCACATCTTGTTTTACTTTTCCTTCTTTTACTAATTTTGATAAATGATTAAGAAAAGCACCACTCATCATATCCATTTCAATTCCTGCTTCAACCGATTTTAGAGTTGCTTCTTCCAAATCTTTTGCAATTCCATGAGGAACTAATTCCTGAATCGCCGTATAATCTGTTACAACAAACCCTTTATAATTCCACTCTTTACGCAAAATTTGATCGTACAAATATTTACTTGCTGTAGAAGGAACTCCTCCAATTTCGTTGAAAGACGTCATGAAAGATCCAGCACCTGCATCAACAGTCGCTTTGAAAGGCGGCAAAATATAATCTCTTAAGAAACGATCAGAAATTTCTACCGAACCATAATCGCGACCAGCCTGCGCTAAAGCATATCCTGCAAAGTGTTTTGTACACGCTAAAACGGTATTTAAATCATATAAACTTTTACCTTGAAAACCATTAACACGCGCTATTGCAATTTTACTTCCTAAGAAAGTATCTTCACCTGCACCTTCAGAAACACGTCCCCAACGAGGATCAAAACCGATATCAACCATCGGAGCAAAAGTCCAATGAACTCCGCCAGCAGCTGTTTCTTCAGCAGCAATTCGAGCCGATTTTTCAATTGCTTTTAAATCCCAAGAAGAAGCTTCACCAAGTGGAATTGGAAAAATAGTTTCATAACCATGAATTACATCGTATCCAAAAATTAATGGAATTCCAAGACGTGTTTCTTCAACAGCAATTTTTTGTAATTTTTTGGTAATATCTGTTGTCGTAGCGTTAAATACAGACCCCATCATACCTTGTTTCGTGTATTTTATATAATTTTTATCAATTGCAGAGCCTGTAACATCACCTCCATCATAGGTATATTGTACCATCTGACCCACTTTGTCATCAATCGTCATTTGACTCATCACATAATCAATAAACTCTGATTTCGATTTCGATTTATCAAACTTTATTTTTTGCGCATAAGTATTGAATGCTAATCCTAAGAAAGCAATTGAATAAATTAGTTTTTTCATTTTTTTGATTTTAATTCGAGGCTGTTGTTTTGAATTTCAATTTGTCTAAACCTCTTTGTACATCTTCATTTTGCATAAACAATTTCCACAATAATCCAGAGCGATAATTCTCTATCATTGGTGTAATTGTTCCTTGATCTATCGCCAAATATTTCGTAATCACTCGATCATTTTTTACATCAACCGCATCATACGGACCTGCTACTCCAATCAAGCTTTTGTTTTGTTTTTCGTAAATAAACTTCAAGAAATCCATAGATTCTTTCGGTGCATATGGGAAAGACGATAACGCAGCTGTAGGCGTAATTACATTATTGTCATTTAATGGAGAGTGTGCTGTATAACCTTCTGTTCCATCTCGATTGAAGGTATAACTTGCCGTTAATCCCCACATATTTTTTTTGTACTTCTTGAAACTTTCCGTTTTTTGTTGATTGTAGATGTAATGAATCTTTGCTTGATTTTTCACTACTTTTCCATAATCAATACCAATTCCATCTATTAAATTGTTCGGATTAAGTCCAATAAATGAATATTGTGCCCAAAATAAAGGTCCAACATTTTTATTAGCTCCGTTATGCTTTACAATCAATGGAACTCCGTATGCAGAATCATTTGATTTTATATCACCATTTCTCGTCCAACCATTGTAATAAACTTCTGAATTGATAGAATGTTTTGGAGAAGCCGCAGCAATAACATACGTAATCATGGTTTCATCAAATCCTTTTAAAGGAAAATTGATTTTCCATTCGTAATTTGGAGACCAATGCCAGTACAACACATTTTCTCCTCGTGTATAAAAATTGAAATCGATTTCTTTCCAAAGTTGATCAGCTAATTGCGAAATCTCTATTTCTTTCTCATTTTTAGAATCTTTGAAATACTCTTTCAAACAAATTAAACCCTGAGCAAGAAATGCAGTTTCTACCAAATCACCTCCGTTATCGTATGTACTAAAAGCTTTTACTTTTCCTGTTTCGCCATTTAACCAATGTGGCCAAGCTCCATGAAAACGATTTGCATTTTGTAAAAATTTCAATCCTGTTAAAATTCGTTCAGTTGCTTCTTTTCTTGGAATAAATTCGCGATCAATACCAACAATTAAACTCATTAATCCAAATCCTGTTCCTCCTGTTGTAATGATATTTGAATCATTTTCTGGATAAAAACCATCAGGATGAAAACGTTCACGAGCTAATTTTGAATGAGGTTCAGCGTAATCCCAAAAATATTGAATCGTCTGTTTTTGAACTTTATCTAACAGCTTATTTTCTTGTTTTGTTTGAGCAAAAGCACTTGCGCCACATAAAAAAGCGCAAGTAACTATTGTTTTATTTAATTTAATCATTACCAACCTGGGTTTTGAGTCATTGTTGGAGTTTGAATAATTTGTCCATTTGGAATTGGGAACAATTCATGTTTTCCAGTAACGAAAGTTTTACCATTTTTCGCCATCATCTCTTTTGCTTGACCAGTACGAACTAAATCAAACCAACGATCATGCTCAAATGCTAACTCCAAACGTCTTTCATTCCAAATTTTTAATCGTAATTGATCTTTAGACATACTTGCTATTGGAGCTAATTTTACACGTGTTCTAACACGATTAAGAGGTGTTAAAGCATCTTGCCCAATTTCATTTGCTGCTTCAGCTTGAATTAATAAAACTTCAGAAAAACGAATTACACGAATGTTTTTGTCTCCATCCGCAGAACCAAGATTCGCACTTGAATACGCTTTTTCGTTATACATCGGGTTTTCTACAGAAGTTGGAACTAAACGACCGTCATATAAAGTTTCACCTCTAAAAATGATTGTTGCATCACGACGAATAGCATCTCCTTCAGCATTAAAAGCATCTAATAAATTTTGAGAAGGAACATTGAATCCCCATCCCCAACCTCCAGTACCACGAGCTCCTTGAGTTTCTGAATATTGTTGAACGCCATGCGCAACAGCATCTCCACGAGCTTGGATTTCAAATAAAGACTCTTTACCATTCTCAGTTTCTTTTCTCCAAGTTGTTGCGTAATCACTTTCTAAATCATAAATACCAGAATTAACAACGGTTGTAGCCATATCGTACGCTTGTTGATTTTTTCCTTGGTATAAATATACCTTTGCCAATAAAGCTTGAGCAGCTCCTTTTGTTGCACGTCCTAAATCTTTTGCAGCATATTCATTTTTAGTAGGAAGTTTTGATATTGCATCTAATAAATCTGCTTCAATGTATGCATAAACTTCTGCTTTTGGTTTACGTACTGAATAAGACGCCGGAACATCTAACTCCTGTATCACAGTATCTCCAAACATACGAACCAAATAGAAATAAGAAACAGCTCTCAAAAATTTTGCTTCCCCAATTAATCTATTTTTTTCTGCATCTGTGATTGATGATTCTGTCGTATATTTTATAGAATATGACGCTCTACCAATTGTTTTATAAAAACGTTTCCACATAGCTTCGATAGAACCAGTTGTAGAACTATGTAATAATTCGTCTAAATCTCTTTTATCTCCACCATTATCTGTAGAGGAACTTCCTTTATCTGCATTATCAGAAATCATTTCAGTAACTCCTAACCAAGAGAATGCATAATCCCAATCTGTAAACATTCCGTAAATACCATTCACATATTTTTCTGGAGATTGAGAAGCTTGATCATCAATAGCTATATTTTCTTGAGAATCTACATTCAAAAAATCACTTGTACATGAACTTAATGTTCCGATTGAAAGAATAGAAGCTAATGTTACTATTTTAAATATATTTTTTTTCATTTTTTTAAAATTTTCTAGATTAGAATTCTACGTTTAATCCAACTAAAAATGTTCTAACATTTGGATATGCAGAGAAATCCATACCTGTCGTTCCATAAGGACTTCCATCATAACGTTTTCCTTTTACATTATCTAAAGTTAATTCCGGTGTAAATCCTGAATACTTCGTAATCATGAATACATTTTGTGCACTAACATATAATCTTAGGTTTCTGATAAAATCAATTTTATCTCTAAAATTATATCCTATTGTCATGTTACTTAATTTGAAATAATTACCTTTTTCTAAATAGTAAGAAGAAGCAACTTGATCACGCTCCGCTCCTGGATGAGAATTTGTACTACCAGCTCCTGTCCAACGATCGTTAAACATATCAACTGTTATATTTTCCCCTCCTAAACGTGTATTTTTGATACCATTGTAAATCTTGTTACCTCCAGCTCCGTAACCGCTAATCGTTAAATCGAAATTTTTATATTCTAAACTAACATTGATTCCGTAGTTATATTTTGGAATATATGATCCCATGAATTTTTTATCACGATCATCAATAACTCCATCTCCATTTTGGTCTTTGTAGCGTAAATGTCCTGGACGAGCACTTGNNTGAGCATTGCTATTTATTTCATCTTGTGTTTGCCAAACACCTTCTACTTCATATAACCAGAAAGAACCAAGTGGTTGACCAGCTTCTAAACGTTTTGCAATTTGTCCATTTCCTAAAGAACCTCCTGTCATTCCAGAATATCCTTCTTTCACAGATTTCACTTCATTTTCATTGTAGTTAAAGTTACCACCTATCGAATATCTAAATCCTCCAGCTGTTTCATTACGATAATTCAAAGCAATTTCAAAACCTTGATTTACTACTTTTGCAGCATGGTCATAAAAATCTTTTTCATAAGGAGACGATCCTATTTGTTTAATATTTAAGATGGCATTTTTCGTGGTCTTGTTGTAGTAATCTAAACTTCCTGATAATTTACCTTTCAATAACTCGAAATCTAGACCAGCACTCCATTCATCTACAATTTCCCATGAAATATCATAAGCTGGAGATCCGATATAAGCTCCATAAATTAAATCTTGACCTGGTCCAAAAACATAATTCGCATTATCACTACCTGTTGAAGTAGAAATTGTTGTATAATTGTATGGCACATCTGCATTACCTAAGCGTCCCCAACCTCCGCGAAGTTTTAAGAAAGAAATTACATTACTATCTTTTAAGAACTCTTCGTTAGAAATATTCCAAGCAGCAGAAACTGATGGGAAAGTTCCCCAATATTTTTCGTTTTGTTTAAATTGACTTGAGCCATCTCTACGAATAATTCCAGAAACGTAGTATTTATTTGCGTAATTATATTGTAAACGCGCAAAATAAGAAGCATAAGCAATTGGAGTGTAATTATTTTGATCCATTGCAGCCTTGTATTGTCCAGAAGCATGATGAGCTGACCAATATTGTTCTTTATCAGGAACATCATATACTGTGATATCTGAATATTGACCAATACCCATTTTTTCAGCAGAAACTCCCGCAACAACATTGAACGAATGATCTCCAAATTTGCGATCAAATGTTACAAAATTTTCCCATGACCATCTAAATGTTTCTACATTATTTAGATTTAGAGAGTTATTCATATAAGTTGAACTTGCTGGATTTTTCGCTTTTAAATCTTCAAATTCAGCAGCAGTTCTAATTGGATTACCTGCAATCCATCTTTCTTTAATTGGATTAAATTCTCTGTATTTGTACCAATATTTTGTTCCTCCAGCACGAGAAGTTACAGTTAAACCTTTTGCTAATTTTAGTTCAGCTTCAATATTTCCTTGAAGCGTAGTAGAATTAGCTTTTTGATTATCATAGAATAAAGTAGACATTGGATTACCATGAGAGTTCAAATTACTTGTCACCTCTCCTGGTTTTGCAACGTATGTTACTTCTCCTGTAGTTGTATTAAAAATAGGTAAACCCCATCTTCCGTTATCATATTTTACAGGAACTAATGGTGACTGACGGTAAGCTGTATCAAATGCTCCATATGGTTTAGGAACTTCTCTAGAAAATGTAGCGCTAACGTTTTGTTTAATCTTTAAAACTCCATCAAACAATTTGTAATCGTTGTTACTACGAACAGTTGTTCTTTTGAAGTTATTTCCTTCTAAAATTCCTTTCTCTTCGAAATTATTAATACTGAACATGTAATTAATATTTTCTCCAGCACCAGCCAACGAAACATTATTACTAACTAACTGTCCTGTGGTTAACATTTCATCAAACCAATTCGTGTTATATTGTTGATTTGTAGAAATCAAAGAACCTCCTGTTGCTTTTCTTTGCTCGTTAAAATAAGTTATGTACTGATTAGCATCAGCCATATCTACCATATTCATAGTATTTCTTACTCCAATATATGAATCATAGTTAACTCTTATCTTTCCTGTTTTACCACGTTTAGTTGTTACAACAACAACACCGTTTGCACCACGAACTCCATAAATAGCTGAAGATCCTGCATCTTTTAAAACATCAATTTTTTCAATGTCATTTGGATTAATATTATTAATATTTGGAACAATTAACCCATCCACAACATACAAAGGAGCTTTACCTCCCAAAGCTGTACCCATTCCACGAACCAAAACAGTTGGTGTACCTCCTGGAGTATCCGTATTAATAATATTAACACCAGCTAATTTACCCTGCAAAGACTGCATGGCAGTTGTACTTGCAATTTGCGTAATGTCTTTAGCATTAGCTGATGAAACAGCTGATGTAAGATCTGATTTCTTAACAGTACCATATCCAACCACAACGGCTTGATCTAGTATAATAGAATCACTTTCAAAAGGATCTCCTATCTGTATAGAATCGTTAGTAACTTGGGCATTTACACAGAAAGACCCGAGAATAAATAATGGAAGAAAATATTTTTTCATTCTATTTCAATAAATGGTTATTTCAAAAATAGAATGTTTTAACACTTGATTAACAAGTAATAATTTTAGTTAGAATAATTTTCTAAAAAAATAAAATATATAATACTAAATACCAAATAATTATAAATCATTACATTTACAACATGATGTAGTTATGATGTAATTTATTTTCCGATATTTAAAAATTAATCATATACTTATTTAGGTTTATTTCAGAAGGAATTTGCATTTTTTTGCGTAATCTATATCGTTGTAGTTCTACTGATCGATAATTAAGGTGCATTAAAGGAGCAATCTCTTTGGTTGATAAATTCATTCGAAGGAATACACACAGTTTTAAGTCTTTCGCAGTTAAATTAGAATACTTGTCAGCTAATCTCTTAATAAAATCTTGGTGAATTTCCTGAATATTTAATTCGAAATTTTGCCATTCATTTCTGTTGTAACTATATTCCGAAAACGTTTTCTCAAATTTCTTTTTTAACTTTTTATTGATTTCATTCATTTCCAATTGAGAAAACAATTGATTAATTTCTAGGATCATAGCACGTTGATTAGCTAATTTCAAAGCTTGTCCTGCCAATTCTGTAGATTTTGTTTGTAAAGAAGTTTCTAAATGTTGTTTTTCTTTATGATGATTCAATTCTTTCAACTCTTGTTGATGTTTCATTTCCATCAAATTCAATTCATATTCAAATTGCTTTTGTTTAATTCTGAAACTTTGTTTCAACTTCATTCTGTTATACTTATAAATAGCCAAAATCGATCCAACAATTAATAAAATATAAAATAATATCATCAAATTTGATAAATACCAAATCTTTTTAACCCGAAAATCAAAATGATTCAACTCAACAAAATTTCCATCTTTTAAAGCATAAATTGACAATTGATATGAACCACTTTCTAATTGTTTATAATTAATTATTGGCTGATTAAGTGGTTGAATTTTAGAGTTATTTAATTGATAATATAATTGATAATTCGCAAAATCATCATTCAAAATTGAAACATAAAAATCTATATAATTATTTGAATACTCTATATTAGGTTCATTATTCAAAACCGTTTGATTGATTTTTGCTTTAATTTTAATCTTTGGTAATTCACGACGTATAGATTTTAAATCATATTTCAATAATCCGTTTTCGAGGTTAATATATAAAAACTGATCGTTGATTTTAGCCGTTAAATTGTCATCAACCAATTTTCCATCATACAATTTTTTTGGAATTAAATAATGAATCAATTTATTCTGTTCCACTTTAGAATAATACAGAATATTATCCGCTTCAACTAAATAACGATTCTCCTTTAAATAACGAATTCGATTAATATTCTTTAATTTTGAATCTAAATTCTCATCAGAAAATAAATTTTTATTTATATCATAACGGACTAAATGTTGATCGTCAATCAGTACAAAAACCTTGTTATCTTCGAGAATAGTTTGCGGATTAACTAATTTTTTATGTTGGTAAAATATCTCCTTACCTGTTCTATTTTTAAGATCAAATAAATATAAACCACCATTTTTTCCAGTTCCTAAAATTTTATTTTCGACAATAACAAAATCAATAATAGGAATAGTTAAACTAGAAACTTTAGTAGATTCTTTATGAGAACCTTGTATATATTCATTGATTCCCGTAAAAGATGATTGATATAATTTATTTCCATTTTTGATCAATTTAAAACCTCCATTTGTAGAAGAAATCTTATTCAATAGTCCTGAATAAATGTAAGTTCCCCAACTATCCGAAACATAAATTGTATTATCAATATTTGTTATATTCCAAATTAAACCTTTTTCGAGAACTGAATTTGTTTGGTTTGAAGTATTTGAATAATTATAAAATCCATGATTTGTTCCCAGCAAAATATTATCCTTATAAAAGTCGAACGAAAAAACATTTCCTAAATGACCATTGTAATCATATAAAAGTTGAGTTTTGTTTTTCAATTCTATTTTCGAAATACCTTTGTCCGTTCCAAGCCAAGCATTTCCTTTAGAATCTATTCTTATATTTTGGATTGTATTACTGATTAACCCAGAGTTTTGATTGTAATTTTTGTAAGAATTAGTTTTTAAATCATATACATAAATCCCATTATTTGATGTTCCAATGATTAATTTATCTTCTAATCGAATCATTTTTAACACTAAATAATTCTTTAGCATTTTATTGAATTCCACATTGAACTCTTGTAAACCAGCTGTTTTGTTGTACTTGAAAATTCCTTCTGTTAATGTACCAACTAAATAATCATTATCATATTTTTCTATTCCATGAATTACAATTGATTTACCTTTTTCAATTTCAAATAACGGCTCAAAATGTCCATTATTAAATTCGAAAATACCTTTAGAAATAGTCGCTACTAACATTTTACCTTTCACCAGATAAACGTAAGAAGAAAGCGCAGGTAATTTGTATCGTTTAACTGTTTTACCATCAAATTGAAAAAGATAATTGAACGATTGAAAATAAATAGAACGATTATGATAAAATATTTTCCAGATTTCTTCTTGTTCTAATCCTTCAAAACTTTTGAATTTATCTGAAATTGAAATGTAAACTTTCTTTCCTTCAATCGTTTTCCAATATCCAAAATTATTTAATGCACCTGAATACAATACATTATTCATTGTAAAAACAGAACGTATAATTGTTAAGCTATTTGGCGAATATTTTTCCCAAAAATTACCGTCATATTCTAAGATATTTCTATTGTTCGCAAAATATACTTTTCCTTGCTTGTTATTTTCTGTAATATCCCAAATAGGCGATTCGCCCAAATATTCGCTTTTAGAATAATTCGAAATAATTGGCGCAAACGATTGAGATTTGCTATAAGTGGAAACAAGTAAAAATAGAATAAATAAGCTTCTCATTGTGCAATAAAAAAGACCGTAAAAACGGTCTTTAAAAATAGATTATATTTTTGAATTATCTTATTTAAATTCTACATCAAAAACTTCTGCAAAATGTTTTTTTGTAAACGCTTTCACTTCGTTCATATCTACCTGATGTCCAAGTTCTCTTTCCAATGAAGCAACAGCTTTATCCTGAATTCCACATGGAACGATGTATTCAAAATAACGCAAATCTGTATTCACATTTAGTGCAAAACCATGCATCGTTACCCAACGTGAAGCCTTAACACCCATTGCACAAATTTTTCGAGCAAAAGGTCGACCTACATCCAACCAAACGCCAGTTTCTCCTTGAGAACGCTCACCTTTTAGTCCATATTCGGCAATAGTTTTGATAATCACTTCTTCCAAATTGCGCATATACAAATGAATATCTGGCTTGAAAGTATCCAAATCCATAATCGGATAACCAACCAATTGTTGCGGTCCATGATACGTTATATCTCCACCACGATTGGTTTTCACAAAAGTTGCATTTATTTCGTTTAATTTATCACTTGAAGCTAACATATTCTCTAAATGTCCACTTTTTCCAAGTGTATAAACATGCGGATGTTCTACAAAAAGTAAATGATTTTTGGTATTTTTAAAATCTAAACTTCCCTCCTTTTCTTGCGCTCTATTATATTGTTTTACGGCTATATTTTCTGCTAAAAGACTTTCTTGATAATCCCAAATTTCTTGGTAATCTCTGTTAATTCCTAAATCTTGGAATTCGACAATTTGTTTCATTTTACAATGTGTTTCGAATGTCAAATTTACGAAGGATTTCAAAAATTATCATTAATCTTCAAGCTCTACTTTAAAATTTCCTAAACTAGGATTATTAAGGATTTCTTCTAATGTATATTCCTTTATAAATGTTTTTCCATCTAAAGTAAACATTGCATCAGTAATATTTAAAGATTTTATTTTCTTAGAAAAAGTATATTTATATTTAAACTTAATTTGTTTCAACATTCCTAAAAAAATCGCTTTTTCTTCATCATTATCAAAGTTCTGTTTATCAAAATCTTTTGAAAATTTTTCAGCATCAATTGTTTTAGAGAAAGATTTTCCATCGAAAGCATATGTTGAGCTTGTCATCATCGCCATAGGATTATCACTAAATAAAGGTTCATTGACTAATTGTTTTGATTTTCTCTTTCTCTTTTTCTTTTGACTTAATTCATCTGTAATTCTTTTTTCTTCTTTTATATTGATAACTGCAAAAGTTTCTTCAATAATTTTTGAATTTGAATTAAATTCTTCTGCAGATTTAGATTTATTAATCATTTCTATTGCAAATTTATCTCTCAAGTCTAATCGAAATTTAAAAAAATCAATTGCAGATAAATCATCTTTATATAAGTCAAATTTTTCGGTTTGTTTTCTGAATTTTTCTCCACCTTTTTCTTGTAATAACTGAACAAATTCATAATAAGAATACTCATTATTCGAAATTTGATTCATCTCAATTTTATCATCAATATTACTTGAATTCATCATTGCTCCAATTTGAGGTATATCTATTTTTTGAAAATAATCAAACTCACCTTTTTCATTTACAACAACTTCCTCAGAAATTGTACATGAAGTTAAAGTAGCTAAAGCTAATAATAGTGTAAATATTTTACTGAAATTCATATATAAATTGTTAATTTTTGTTAAAAATAATTGATTTTGTCCAATAAAAAAAACTGAATAAACACCTCTAAAAATAATGGTTTTGAGCAATACATTAACGATTGAATAAAAATCTTTATCTTTGGAATTCTTAGAAATCGGTAGAATAAAATAATCAAATAAAAATGAAGAAACTATTCGTTAAAGGATCTATTTTAATGGCTTTGTTTGCAAACTTTAGTGTTTTTGCACAACAAGGTGGTGGAATGTGGATTCCAACAGAATTGAATGAAAAGGAAATGAAAGACATGGGATTGAAAATCTCATCAAAAGACATTTTCAGTACTGGAGATAAAAGTATCAACAATGCAGTTGCTCACTTTGGTGGCGGTTGTACGTCAGAAGTTATTTCTCCAAATGGTTTATTACTAACTAATCATCACTGTGGTTATGGAGAAATCCAAGCACATTCATCTTTAGAAAATGATTATTTAACAGATGGTTTTTGGGCTAAAGAGTTGAAAGACGAATTACCAAACGAAGGTTTAACAGCGACTTTTATTGTAGATATTAAAGATGTAACTACTGCAATTTTAGCTGGTGTTAATGATAATATGTCGGAGGAAGATCGTAACAAAATCATCAAGAAAAATATTGAAGATTTTAATGCAAAAACTAAGACAGAAGCTTATCGTTCAGTATTTATTAAGCCTTTTTACAAAGGAAATAAATATTACCAATTTACGACAGAAACATACAAAGATGTTCGTTTAGTTGGTGCGCCGCCATCTGCAATTGGGAAATACGGAAATGACACAGATAACTGGGTTTGGCCACGTCATACAGGAGATTTCTCGATGTTTAGAATTTATGCAGATAAAAACAACAAACCTGCAGATTATTCATCAGATAATGTTCCTTACAAACCAAAACATTTCTTACCAATTAATATTTCGGGAATTAGCGAGGACGATTTCACGTTTGTATATGGTTTCCCAGGTACGACGGACGAATATTTACCAGCTTCTTCTATCCAGCAAATAAAAGATGTAATTGATCCTGCGCGTATCAATGTGCGTACAATTGCGTTATCTCATATCGATAAAAAAATGCGTGAAGACGATGCAACTCGTATCGCTTATGCATCTAAACAAGCGCGTATTTCGAATGCACACAAAAAATGGATTGGTGAAGTTTTAGGACTTAATCGTTCGAAAGCTGTAGAAAAACGTCAACAATACGAGCAAGAATTTATGAATCGTATTGCGAAAAATCCGAAATTAAAAGATCAATATTCGAATATTATTTCTGAATTAAATCAAGTTAATAAAGCAAATCAAGATTATATTTTAGCGTACACTATGTATTCTGAAACGTTTTTCTCAAATTCAGAAACATTCAGAATGGCGTTAACATTGAACAATATTTTGAATGCGGTTGGACAAAAAAATTATGCTGAAACTAAAGCAAAAGCGTTGAATACAGTTGCGTCTATGCACAAGGATTATAATCCTGAATTAGACAAAACTATTTCTTCTGATTTGGCAGATAATTATTTCAAAGTTGTTCCTCAAAATTTATTACCAACTACAACTGCTGCAAATATCAAAACGGCTTTAGGAAATTCGGTAATCAATGGAACGAAAAAAATTAATGGTCAATCTGTTTTAGGAAATATCAAAGCATTAGCTGAAAATGATGCTGAGTTTATTAAAGCCTTAAAAGAAGATGCTTTAATTGCTCAAATTCGTTTGATTTTAGATGCAAATCAAACTAAAGTTACACCTACATATTTAGCAAATCAAGATAAAATTAACAAGTTGATGCGTACGTATATGAAAGCGCAAATGGATGTTTTTACAGACAAAAAAATCTTCCCAGATGCGAATTCTACTTTACGTGTAACTTACGGAAAAGTTGATGGTTACCAACCACGCGATGCGGTTTATTACGAGCCTGTAACACACATGGAAGGTGTGATGGAGAAATATATCCCAGGTGATTATGAGTATGATTTACCAAAACAAATGTTGAGTTTATATGACAAAAAAGATTACGGAAAATATGCGGATAAAAACGGAAAATTACCTGTAAACTTTATTGCAACAAACCATACAACTGGTGGTAATTCTGGTTCTCCTGCATTGAATGCAAAAGGAGAATTAATAGGATTGAATTTTGACCGTGTTTGGGAAGGAACAATGTCTGATTTGAATTATGATCCTGAGATTTGTCGTAATATTATGGTGGACTCTCGTTACATTTTATGGGTAGTTGACAAGTATGCTAATGCGCAACGTTTGATTGATGAAATGACCATCATTGAAGAAAGCAAAAATGCAAAGAAAAAATAATATTTTTCACTATATTCTGAAAACCACGTTTTTATAACGTGGTTTTTTTATTGAAATAAACGTAAGATTCAAATAAAATATTCAGAAATAAAACTATATTTATACAACTTATCTAAAAAACTGTCAAAATAAAACACTCATAATTATGGAAGTCATTAGAAAATGGCCTTTTTATTTAAAACTAACTTGTACATTATTGTCAATCATTTGTTTAACATTTATTTCAATAATAGGTAAAGGAATTTTAGTTCCATTAATATTAGGCTTCTTAATTTCGATATTATTAGCGCCCGTTTGTGCATTTTTCGAAAGATATTTACGCATTCCGCGTGCTATTTCGAGTATCATTACCACTTTGCTTTTTGCAGCATTTATCTTAGGAATTTTCTATTTGATTGCTATACAAATGGCGGAAATAGCAAATGAATGGCCTACATTTCAGAAACAAATCATAGAAGCTTTTATGAATTTGCAGAATTGGATTCATCATACGTTTGGTGTTAATTCGCATGCACAAATGGAATATTTGACAAAGAATGTCAAAACCACTATCGAAACGAGTACAATTGTAATCGAAAAAGTAATTTCGATTGTTTCATCGATGGCTGTTACAGTTTTGTTCACCTTTTTATACATTGTTTTCTTGTTGATTTATCGTCGTCATTTGGTAAAATTTTTATATTACGCATTCAATTCAAATACACACGATCAAGTTTATAATGTCATTACGTCTATTCAAAAAATGGTCAAACAATATTTGATTGGCTTGTTTTTACAAATGTTAGTCGTATCAATTTTATCTTTTATTGCATTTTCTATTCTTGGTCTTAAATACAAATTTGTTTTAGCTATTTTAACTGGCGTTCTAAATGTCGTTCCATATGTAGGAATTGTTATTTCGTTAATTATAACGCTAATAATCACATTTGCTACAATGTCAGCTTCAAAATTGTTCTTTGTTTTAATTGCATTTATTGCAATTCATGCAATTGATGGAAATGTAGTGATGCCAAAAATTGTAGGTTCTAAAGTAAAAATCAATTCATTGATTGTCATTATTGGATTAGTAATTGGAGAAATGACGTGGGGAATTATGGGAATGCTTTTATCGATTCCGATACTTGCGTTGATGAAAATTGTTTTTGATAATGTGACTGAATTAAAACCTTGGGGTTATCTTTTGGGTGATGAAGATTCTACAGAAATTGATGATGATTTAAATACATTTTTAGCCAAAAAGAAAGCTAAAAAATCAAAGAAAAAAACAAATAAGTTGGACGAGAATTTGGAGTAATCTGATTTCTATTTTACATAATTGGATTGCTGACTATTATTTTATCCATTAAAAAAGTCTATAACAAATTGTTATAGACTTTTTTTGTATTTATTATTATGAATCTAATTCTTCTTCAAATATTTTTTTTCTAAAAAATAATACAATTTCAAGAAAAGAATCGAGAAAAATATTCCGATTAGTGTTCCGAAAAATATATCTCCTGTGAAATGTACCCCGACATAAACTCTACTGTAAGCAACCATTAACGCCCAAACAAGTAAGACATAAAGTAACCATTTGTAATGGCGTCTTAGCAGTATTCCAATAAAAATTGCAATCGCCATATGATTAGATGCATGCGCCGAAGTAAAACCGTATTTACCTCTACCCTCGCAATCTATCGGGCGAAATAATCCTTGAATCGATTCGGTGTAACATGGGCGAAAACGTTGAAAAGAATTTTTCAAGATATTTGTAAATTGATCTGCACACGCTATCATCAGTGCAATACAAACTCCAGCCAATAAGGTTTTTTTCCAACCAAGTTTTACATAAAGTAAGATGATAAAGATGATATACAACGGAATCCATGTTTTTTTATCGGTTACTAATAACCAAAACCAATCCCATTTTTCATTCCCTAAATTATTGAAATACAAAAATATTTGTACGTCCCAATCAAAATAATCTTGTATCATTACCTACTTACTGATCCGCCTAAACCTAATGCTTCGTCTACAGATTTTGGTTCTACAACAACCGCAGGTTCTTCCACAATTGGCTCAACCACATTTTCTATAACGGGTTCTGTTGTTTCTTGCACATCCAATTCCAAATCCTGTACAGGATCTACAGCTTTCATAGTTGGTGCATCATCTTTCAACGCTGCATTTACTGTATTGTCTTGATGAATAGCTTGATGCATTTCATCTACTGGATTACGAACTTCATCAAATGATTTCTGAAAATCTTCCATTGGATTAATTTTCGCAAAAGAATCTTTGACTTCATTCATTGGATTTAACTCTTTTATGGTATTCTGAATCTCTTTTGTAGGATCAACATCCTGAACAGGATTCATAATCTCTTGCTTGATATCTTCAGATGCTTCTTTTAATTTGCGCACAGCAGTTCCCAAACCACGAGCAATTTCTGGAATTTTATCTGGTCCAAAAATCACTACAGCAACCACCATAATAATCACGACTTCCTGGAAGTCTAAAAACGCTGGGTATATTACTAAACTATTCACTAAACAAATGTATAAAATCTAAATTTAGTAGAAGAAAAAAAGCCATCAAATTTCTTTGATGGCTTTCTTAAAATTTATTTAAAATTTGAATCTTATTTATTCATTTGACCTTTTTTAGTAAAGTCGTACAATAAAGGAGATGCAACGAAAATAGACGAGAATGTACCAATTACGATACCGATTAATTTCGCAAACATAAATCCTTTGATTGATTCTCCACCAAATGCAAAAATGATTAATACGATTAAGAACGTTGATAAAGATGTATTAATTGTACGTGATAATGTTTCTGAAGTAGAAATATTAATAATATCGTACAAGTTGTGGTTTTTCTCAACTGTTAAATTCTCACGAATACGATCCAAGATAATAATCGAGTCATTCATCGAATAACCAATTACCGTTAAAATCGCCGCGATAAACGCTTGGTCGATCTCCATGTTGAAAGGTAAAATTCCTTTGAATAAAGAGAAAACTCCTAATACAATAATCACGTCATGCGCTAATGCGATGATAGTTGATAATGAGAATTGCCAACGTTTGAACATCACGATTAAGTAGAAGAAAATTGCAACTAATGCTAAAGAAACCGCTATATAAGAAGCTCTTGTTGTATCATCGGCAATTGTAGGACCTACTTTTGCAGAAGACATTAAACCTATTGTAGCATTATCTTCAGAGAAATCTTTTTCAGACATATTTGCTGGTAGATAAGATTTAAGACCTGTATATAATTTGTCTTTGATCTCGTCATCTACATTTGTTCCGTCTTCGTCAGCTTTGTATGCTGTTGTAATTTTTACTTGATTTTGACCACCGTACGTTTTCACCTGTGGCATCATTTTTTCACCTTCTAACACGAAAACATCACCCAAACTTTCAGAAATTTGTTGCGGATCAACGTGTTTATCAAAACGAACTGTATATGTACGTCCACCTTGGAATTCGATACCCATATCAAATCCTTTTGTGAAGATAGAGATTAAAGCTACTACTGTTAAAACAATTGAAATCGCATAAGAGATTTTTCTTGTTTTTAATAAATCAACTTTAATATTTTGTAACCAGTGCGCCGTAAATGATGTATAGAAAGGAACAGATTTTCCTTTTGCTAAACGTCCTTCTACGAAATAACGTGTAATGAAAATCGCTGTAAATGTTGATGTAAAAATACCAATCATAAACGTAGTTGCGAAACCTACAACAGGACCTTTACCAAAGAAGAATAAAATTAATGCTGTGATAAATGATGTTGAGTTGGCATCGATAATTGCAGAGAAAGCTCCTTTCCATGAATAAGCGAAATCTACTGCTTGACGTAATGATTTTCCTTTTCTTAATTCTTCTTTTACACGTTCGTAAATCAAGATATTCGCGTCCATTCCTGTTACCAATGTCAAGATAATCCCGGCAATACCTGGTAAAGATAATGTAGCTTTAAGTGATACTAAGAATCCTAATAAGAATAATAAGTTAACGATTAATGCAACGTTAGCATAAATACCTGCACGGCTGTAATAAAACACCATCCAGATTAATACTAATGCAAATGCACAACCAAAAGCGATTAACGAACTGTTGATTGCTTCTTGTCCTAATGATGGACCAACAACCTCAGCAGAAACGATTTTAGATGAAGCTGGTAAAGAACCTGCTTGTAAAATGTTTGCTAAATCTTTTGCTTCGTCAATTGTAAAGTTTCCAGAAATAACAGAATTACCTCCTGTAATTTGATTACTGATGTTTGGCGCAGAATACACCATATTGTCTAACACAATTGCAACACCTTGACCTGGTTGTCCAGGACCTGCAGGTTTCAACTCGTCTGTAATACGAGACCACTCTTGTGCACCAACTTGGTTCATTTGCATTGTAACAACAGGCTCATTTGTAAGAGAACCAGGATTACGTTCACCAGCAGCAGAAACTACTTTATCTCCTTCAATTAATGGTTCTTGCGTTCCATTTTTACCTTTTAAGACATAAAACTCTAATAATTTAGGAGCAGATTTATCATTTGCTTGTTTACCTAAATTCATTGGCTTATTCGCCCAAGAGTATTTGTATCCTCTAATGTTTGCTGGTAATCCAGGTACAAAACCTTTGTCTTGCATCACACGGTTTACAACAGCAGTATCTTTTACATTCACAACAAAACTTGCGTTAGAACCAGCTGGTTGCATAACTTCTGCTAAAGTTTTGATTGTTTCTCCTTTCTCATTTTTTACATTATATTTCTCTGTATTAACGCTAGAAAAATATTGTAAAACTGTAGGATCTTGACGAACAACTTGCCAAAACTCTAATTTTGCTGTAGATTGTAATAATTTTTTTACACGGTCAGTGTCAGAAACACCTGGTAATTCTACCAAGATACGTCCATCACCTTTATCACCTAAACGTTGAATTACTGGCTCAACAACACCAAATTGATTAATACGAGAGCTAATTACATCATAAGCTGTTGCAACTTTAGCTTCGATATCTTTACGGATTACTTCTTTTACCTGATCGTCAGAAGCATTGTACGCAATTTTATCTGCATTGTTTTTGTTTCCAAACAAATCTGCAGCTGCGTATTTTGTTCCTCCTTTTATTTTTTCAAATTCTTGAAAAAATAATTCGACATAAGGTACGTTACCGTTTGTTTTTTGAGCTTTATCTGTAGCATCCAAAGCCGTTGCCAACATAGGGTTTTGACTTTTCGCTGATAAATTCTCGATTAAATCTCTTTCAGAAACTTGTAAAATTACGTTGATACCACCTTTCAAATCTAATCCTAAATTGATTTCATTGTTTTTGGCATACCCATAATCGTACTTAATAATTCCCAAATCAAGAGGATGCTGAGCCAAGCTATCTAAAATTCTTGGTTCGTCTTCTGGCTTACTCGCCAAGCGCGCCGCCTCATGCTCCACTTTAGTTGTGTACCAAGTATAACTTAGTTGTCTGATACACAAGAGACTTAAAATAATTGCAAATGCTGCAATGAGCCATCTTCCTCGCATAATGTTTAATTGATAAATAAATTTTGACGGACAAATATAATAGTCTTGAAAATACTTTCACAATTTTTTAAGAATAAATCGAAAATCGATGTCCGTATTTCGAAATTCTTTATTCAAAAAATTAGATTTCCTTTTGGTATTTGTAGATATAAATTGACGCTTTATTAGATTCATCATCATTATCTTCGCACAAATACAAGGTATAATTCTTTCCAGATTCTTTATACAACGCTAAACCTTCGATTTTCTTATCATCCGAAATTTTTTGCCAGCGTGTAACCTCCATTGTAGCTAAATCTAACTCACCAATAATAGAGCCTTTTATTTCTCCATTAAACTGAGTTGTACTTTTAGATTCTACTGTTGCTGTAAACAAAACTTTTCCATCCACCAAAATAGCATCCGAAAAAGTAGTGGTTTCATTGTTAATTTTAGGCAAAGTGATTGGAAAAAAATCAATTGTTTTCCCTCTCAAATCATTTATCTTACCTCCCACTCTATAAATTCCATTTACACCAGCAGGTCCATTTCCTCTGTTGAAAAAATATGTACAATGTCCATCTGTAATAATTCCTTCGATGTTAAAATCTTTTTTAGATAAATTCGAAACCTTTAAAAATTCATCCAAAAGAAAACTATAATTATCGTTTTGTACCTCTTTAGTTTTGATGTTATATGAAATCAAATCGAAACGATTTTCCTTAGAACCCGAACCAAGAATATACAAATGATTGTCAAATTTTGTAATCGCTTCAAAATCTGGTTTATCTTTTTTGGTGATATGTTTTGATTTTACTTCTGGATTCAAATCAACTTTATCCACTTCTTTTTTCTTTCTATTGTAAACGTACAAATGTGCTTTATCATCGGAAATCGTGTAAACATGGTGTTTATCAACCACTAATCCAGATGCCGCTCCAAGCCCATTTATGACAATTAAAACCTTAAGAATGAAATTGTAAAACAACATAGATGTAAGATTTGTTTTTAAGAGGTTTCAAAAGTAATCAAAGAATATCAGAAACCTTGATAAATAACCGATTTTTTGTAAAAAAAGAACTTAACTTTGTAGCATTTAAAAAGAAAATTGAGAGATGAAAAAAATTCTAAAAATTTACATTGACGCCTACAGCGGACTTTCGAAAGAATCTTGGATGTTAGCCATCGTAATGTTGTTGAACCGAATGGGTTCGATGGTTTTACCATTTTTAGGAATTTATATGATCTCCGAATTAGGATTTTCTTTGGAAAACTCGGGAATAGTCTTAAGTTGTTTTGGAGTTGGTTCTGTAATTGGTTCTTGGCTTGGAGGTTGGATAACAGATAAAATCGGAAACTTTAAAGTACAAGCTATCAGTTTATTTCTAAGTGCTCCAATGTTTTTGATTTTACCTTATTTTAAAACGGTAGAATCTTTTGCTGTTATTATGCTTGTTTTGAGTATTATTAGCGAAATGTTTCGTCCTGCAAACTCAGTTGCCATCACACGTTATGCTAAGAAAGAAAATATCACTCGTGCTTTTTCTTTGAATAGAATGGCGGTTAATTTAGGTTTCTCAATTGGTCCATCAATGGGAGGTTTTTTATCTAATTATTCGTACGATTTATTATTCTATTGCAATGCAGGAGCCGCTTTGGTTGCTGGAATTGTTTTCTTTGTCTTTTTCAATGGACGAAAAGAGCGAAATGCAGCCAACACAGAAACTGTATCAGACAAAGCTACAGTCGAAAAAGAACGAAATGCATACACAGACACTCCTTTCTTAGTATTCAATCTATTTTGTGTATTATTCTCCATTGCATTTTTCCAAATTCTAAATACACTTCCATTATTTTATAAAGATGTAGTGCATTTAACACAAACAGAAATTGGATTATTAATGGGATTCAGTGGAATAATCATTGTTGTATTCGAGATGTTGTTGATCCATTATACCGAAAAAAGATTTACAGTTACACAACTTTTAGTTTTCGGTTCATTTATCACAGCAATTAGTTATTTTATCTTCACATTTAGTCACACATTAAGAATGTTGTACTTAGCAATTGGACTGATGTCTATTGGAGAAATGCTTGTTTTACCTTTGATGTCAACGGTTACAGCTTTTCGTTCGCAAAAAAATAACCGAGGAGCTTATATGGGACTAAACGGAATGACAGCAGCAATTGCCTTTATTGTTTCGCCATTTTTAGGAACTCACATTGCTACCGATTACGGTTTTAATACACTTTGGATAATCACCACAGTTATTTTAGTCATCGTAGCTATCGGATATCACTTTTTTACTAAACCACTTTTACCAAAAAATATTTAAGATTTTCTTATCTTCGATAATTATTAGTTGAAATCACATGAAAGTATATACAAAAACAGGAGACAAAGGAACAACAGGTTTATATGGAGGAACACGTGTCTCTAAAAATAGTTTAAAGATTGATTCTTACGGAACAGTTGACGAATTAAATTCTTATTTAGGATTAATTCGTTCATATGAAATTGATCCAGCATTAGAGGAAGAAATTATCATCATCCAAAAAGGTTTATTCAATCTTGGTGCTGAATTAGCAACGCCAGTCGATAAATTATACTTGGCAAATGGTAAACCTCGTATTCCGAAAACCGTTACTGAAGAAGATATTGTTCAATTGGAAGAATGGATTGATGATTTGGAAGGACAATTAGAACAATTGACACATTTTATTCTTCCAGGTGGAAATCAAGCCGCTTCTCATGCACATGTTGCGCGTTGTATTTGTCGTCGTGCAGAACGCTTAACAGTTGGTTTAGCTGAAGAAGAAGAAATCCGCCCAGAATTACAAAAATACTTGAATCGTCTTTCTGATTATCTGTTCGTTTTAGGGCGAAAAATTGCCACAGACAATAATCACGAAGAAGTAAAATGGATTCCAGGTGAATAAAAAAGCGCTTTTATTTTTGAATGGCGAAGTTCCAACTATTCTGCCTGATACATCAAATTATGATATGATTTTTTGTACAGATGGTGCATTTCGTTATTTACAAAAATTACATATAACGCCCGATGTTATTTCGGGCGATTTTGATTCTTTTGAAATCAGTCAGTTTCCTCCTGAAACAGAAGTTATTTCTACTCCAGATCAAAATGACACAGATTTTGCAAAAGCCTTACAAATCATTTTGGATAAAGATTTTGAACAGGTTGATGTTTTTGGAGCAAGTGGTCGTCAACAAGATCATTTTATTGGAAATTTGAATGCGGCTTATCGTTTCAAAGATCAAATCAATATTTTATTTTACGATAATTATAGTCAATATTTTTTCGCAGAAAAAGAAACAAAGTTAGAAGGCTATTTTGGACGAACAATTTCGCTACTCCCCTTTCCTGAATGTAAAAACATTGTCACAAAAGGCTTGGAATATCCGTTGAATAACGAAGATTTAAATTTACTTTCTCGTATAGGAACTCGCAACAAAGCCAATGAAGATGTGGTTACAATTGATTATTCAGAAGGTAATTTAATCATCTTTATCATCGATCAAGAATTTCCTATTTTGATTGCTTAATTTCACTATTTTCAGTGAAATACATCTTTAGTATTTTTTGTACATTTACTGAAAACCAAATTACTATGAATAAATTTTCAGTTATTGTAGCATCTATTTTAGCCGTTGGGTTAATTGCTGCAACATGTATATTAGGAAACGCTTACAAATACAAATTCAGAAGTTCTGAATCGATCAATGTTACTGGAAATGCTTTGAAAGATTTTAATGCCGATTTAGTTAAATGGCGTGCAACGTTTAGTCGAAAAGATTATGATTTACGTGTTGCTTCGGATCAATTAAAAGCTGACCAAACGGTTGTCAAAAACTTTTTGATTTCGCAAGGAATCAATCCAAAAGAAATAGTTTTTGAAGCGGTAAATATTTCAAAAGATTTTCAGTACGGAACAGATGCAAACGGAAATTCGATTAGTCAATTTACTGGTTATAATCTATCTCAAGACGCAACAATCGAATCGAAAGAATTGGATAAAATAGAAAAAGCTTCGCGCGAAATCTCTACATTAATTAGTCAAGGAATTGAGCTGAGTTCTTCTAATCCAAATTATTATTACTCGAAATTAGAAGATTTGAAACTTGAGTTGATTGCGCAAGCTTCTGAAAATGCAAAACAACGTGCAGAAAATATTGCTACAAAATCTGGCACTAGTTTAGGAAAATTAAAACAAGCCGATTTGGGTATTTTTCAGATAACAGGTAAAAATGATAATGAAGAGTATTCTGCTGGTGGATCATTTAATACAACATCACGTCAGAAAACGGCTCAAATTACAGTGAGAGCAAGTTATAACTCAAATTAAAAAATCAATAAAAAAAAGCTTCTTAATATTAAGAAGCTTTTTTGTCTATTTAAATACTACTGCAAGTAATATCAAAGCAGATATTACAATAAGTACGTCTACAATTTTAATTCTAAAATTACCAATTCCAAAACCTCTTTTTGTAGCATAATTTTTCTTTGATGACATTATAAATTCCAATTTCTAAAAGAAATACTAAAAGTGTGCCAATTATCTATCAAAATCTAATTTTTTATAAGTTGATGATAATTTAGAATCATAGGATTAAAACCATTTGACTAAAAATTTTAATTTCATGATCCTCAAATTCTTTCCCAATAGCATCAGATGTAGCAGTAATTAGTTCAGGTTAAAAAACATCCCTTTTTAAGTATTAATATATTAACAGTAAATATTTTTACATTTTAAAAAATTATCATATAAATTATAATTTTCCAACAACTTATTATGTTGTAAATTTGCCTTATGCTAAACAACGATACAATTTGTGCATTGGCAACTGCCAATGGAATGGGCGCTATAGCGGTTATTCGTATTTCTGGACCAGAATCAATTTCTAAAGTTGCTCAGATTTATCAATCAAAATTTAATTCAACTAAATCTTTGAATGACGCTTCTTCTCATACCATACATTTGGGTTATGTGATGGATGGAGATACCATTGTTGACGAAGCATTATTCTCAATATTTAAAAATCCTCATTCATATACAGGTGAAGATGTCGTAGAAATTTCGACACATGGATCGATTTATATTCAGCAAAAGGTATTGGAATTATTAAATAAAATTGGCATTCGAAATGCCAATCCAGGTGAATATACTTTCAGAGCCTTTTGGAATGGTAAAATGGATTTAACACAAGCAGAAGCTGTTGCTGATCTTATTTCTTCGGATTCTAAGGCTTCGCACGAAATTGCTATCAAACAAATGCGTGGAGGATTCTCTAATCAAATCAAAGATTTAAGAGAACAAATGATCAATTTTGCAGCTTTGATGGAATTAGAATTGGATTTTTCTGAAGAAGATGTTGAATTTGCAGATCGTACACAATTTTATGATTTATTGAATAAATTACAATCCATCTTAAAACGTTTAGCTGATTCTTTTGCTTTTGGAAATGTTATCAAAAATGGAGTACCAGTAGCTATTGTTGGTGCGCCAAATGCAGGGAAATCTACTTTATTAAATGCATTATTAAACGAAGAACGTGCTATTGTTTCGGATATTGAAGGAACAACTCGTGATACCATTGAAGAAACCATTTATATTGACGGTGTTGGGTTCCGTTTTATTGATACAGCTGGAATTCGAGAAGCTGGCGATACGATAGAACGGATTGGAATTGAAAAAACATTCGAAAAAATAGACAATGCTTCTATTATCATCTATTTGTATGATGCCAATATAACTGCTGATAATCAAATTGCGAATCAGTTAGATGATTTGCAACGTAGAGGAAAAATCTTGTTTAATGTTGCCAATAAAATTGATGTAAACAATAACGAATCAGCTATTTCTGATGCTATCAAACAAGAGTTTAAAGATGTTGTTCATTTAGAAATTTCAGCTAAAGATCAATATAATATCGAAGCATTGAAAGAAAATCTGATTCATCAAATCAAATTAAAAGGAACAAATCAGGATGACACAATCGTTACAAATTCTCGTCACTTAGAAGCATTGCAAAACACACTTTCTCAAATTGGAAAAATCAAACAAGGAATGGACATGGCACTTCCTGGAGATTTATTAGCCATGGATATCCGTGAAGCCTTAACCTATTTGGGGCATATCACTGGTGAAATAGATGTGGATCAAGATATATTAGGGACGATATTTGGCAAGTTTTGCATCGGGAAATAATTCGGATAATAACGGATAATAAAAACCTAACAACTACTTAATATAGTGATTGTTAGGTTTTTTGTTTTTATATTTGATGGTAGTTAAAAGGATGTTATTATTCCTTTTCTTACACCAATTGTACACCAATTATTTTGAAAATTTAATTATGATGTACAAATGTACACCATCAAATATAATCGTTATGAAAATCACTCTCAAACAAAGAAAAATTTCTGAAAATAAAATTACTCTTTTTCTCGAATATTATAAAGGTACAACAACTACTGCAGAAGGTAAAAGAAAACACCTTAGAGAATTTGAATATTTAAAACTTTATTTAAATCCAAATCCTACAACTGCTGATGAAAAGAAAAAAAATAAAGAAAATCTTGAATTAGCCGAAAATATATTAGCTATTCGTAAAACAGAATTCCTACAAGGTAAATTTGGAATTGTAGACCGTGAAAAAGCTAATATTACACTTTATGAATATTTTGACCAATTAAAAGAAAATCGTTCATCGTATTTATCTAATTATGGAACTTGGAAATCTGTAAAACGTTATATCGATCAATACTTCCATCCTTCTACTACTCTTTCTGAACTTACAATAGATTCTATAAATGGTTTTAAAAGATTTTTAGACGTTAATGCAAAAACAAAACATGATACTCCTTTAAAACATGGTTCAAAATATTCTTATTTCAACAGATTTAGAGCAACCATTAAACAAGCATACGAAGAAGGTTACATCACAAATCATAAACTTTTAAAAATAAAACCTTTTGAAGAAAAAGAATCTCAACGCGAATATTTAACTTTTGAAGAACTTCAAAGTCTAGCTGTTACCGATTGTAAATATGAAGTCGTAAAACGTGCATTTCTTTTTAGCTGTTTAACAGGTTTAAGATGGAGTGATGTTTTCAAACTAACTTGGAATGAAGTGCGTGATGAAAATGATGAACATCGAATCTTTTTTACTCAACAAAAAACTGATGATTTAGAATATATGTACATTAGTAAACAAGCACGAGAACTTCTCGGTGAACGAAACTATGCGAATCCAAGAGTCTTTGTTAATCTAAACTATGGTTCTGGAACAAATACTGAAATATTACGTTGGTGCATGAAAGCTGGAATTACAAAACATATCACTTTTCATTGTGCTCGTCATACTGCTGCAACACTTATATTAGAAGCTGGTGCTGATTTATACACCGTTATGAAAGTTTTAGGACATAAAGATATTCGCACAACACAGATTTACGCTAAAATCGTTGACAAAAGATTAAAAGAAGCATCAAACTTATTACCAACTTTAAATTTAGAATTATGATAAAAATTATTCTATTGTCAGTAATTGTTGTTATAATTATTACAACTTTTATTATTTATTATAAATTTATCTTTGATAAAAAAATAAGAAATTTTATAGAAGAAGGTAAATTTCATTTTACTCAAAAAAATGAAAGAATTAAACTATTTCATTTTCTACTTTTTTTAATTACAAATTCCGTATTTATAATATTACTAATAAAGAATACTGGGTTGAATAAATTAGATATAATATTATTTTTGATAGTTAATATCTCATTTCTAATAGTTTCATGGTGGATTAATATTAAATTCCCAATAGAACATAATCAAATTAATATTGATAATTCTAAAACTTTTAAAAATTCACAAACGAATAATCATTTAGAGCAAATAAACAATGTTACTAATGTTAAAATTGTTGAAAAATCTATACAATCTAATAATCAAGATATTTTTAACTTTAAAAAATTAAAAGAGACCGAAATAATAGAATTATTTGAATCAAATATCAATAATATATACGAAGATTCTAAAGATGATTTTTTACTATTATTAAAGGGAATCAAACCTAAAAACAAAATAATTTGGAAAGGAACATCAGGTAAAGGAATAAATAATATCACATATACAGGAATATTTATTTTACTAAATAAAATTCTTAATCTTCCGAGAACAAAATTGGAAAGAGAAAATAGAAAAAACTTAATAGAATTTATTATAAAAACCTTTAAAAAATATAATCCTGATAATGAAAAAAATTGCAATGAAATAGCTTATTCTACTCTTAATACTGCTTATACTAATTTTAATTTATAAGATTACTCAAATTTTTACTCTAATTAAGCTCTAAAATTAATTAGAGTATTTCATTCGTTTCTTATTTAGCTCAACTTTACAGGTATAATCATAAAAACATTATACCAATGGATAATTTAATTTTAGAAAAATTATTAAGTATTGAAACTTTATTACTTGATAAAAAGAAGGTATTAAACCCAGACGAATTAGCAAATTACACAGGCTATTCTAAATCGACGATCTATAAGATGGTACAAGGAAATATTATTCCCTATTCCAAACCTAATGGGAAGCATCTATTTTTTGACAAAGAAGAAATAGATGAATGGTTATTATCTAATAAATCGAAAAGTAAACTTCAATTACAAAACGAAGCTTCAAAATATGCAAACAGTAGAAAATAAAAAGTGATTATTCCCCAATAATCACTTCTAATATCATTAACAAAGCAAATGCTATGTTGTTTCAAATTCTGTGAAGCAAATATAAGGCATTTCATTTAAAATCAGAAACATTATGAATGAAAATGTTATGTCGAATTCTGTATTCGATAAGCTAGAGTATTTCCTTAATTCAAAATATCTTATAAGATTCAATAATATAAGTTTAACCTATGAATATACTTCAATCAATTCTCAAAATTGGGATGAATTGAATGTAGATAGGTTATTTATTGAAATTGAGAAAAATGGAATTAAAGTATCTTACGATAAACTATTAATTTATCTGAAAGCTAGTATTGATCATTATAATCCTATTGAATTTTATTTTCATAATTTACCAAATTGGGATGGTAAAGATTATATAGATGCTTTATGTTCAAAAATTGAATTAAACAATGATGTTGATTTTTTTAAACTTCAATTCAAGAAATTTTTGGTCAGAACAATTTTATGTGCTTGTGAAAAGAAAATAGTAAATAAAAATGCAATAATCTTCTATAGCCCAAAACAGAATATTGGTAAGACAAGTTTCATCAGATATCTCTGTCCTCCTACACTTCAAGATTATATCACTGAGAACATTAGTAATGATAAAGATTCTATCATTAAAGTTGCTACAAACCTAATAATCAACCTTGACGAAATGCAAAATTTTCTTTCTAATGATTTAGATTTTGTAAAATCACTCATTTCAAAAGAAATGATTAATGAACGACTTCCGTATGCTAAAAAATCGGAGAGAATTGTAAGAAGAGCAAGTTTCTTAGGTTCAACTAATAGAGCACATATATTGAAAGATAATTCGAATGTTCGTTGGTTGGTTTTTGAAATTCAATCATTTGATTTTTCTTATAGTAAAATTGATATTAATAAAGTTTGGAGCCAAGCCTATCATTTAGCTTATAAAGACTACGATTTCAATCCATATCTTACTTCAGAAGAATTAAACTACAACGAAGAGAAAAACAAGCGATTTAGGGCATTTTCTAAAGAGGAAGAAGAATTACTATCATTTATTGAAGAAAGTGAGAATGAAAATGATTTTATAACAGCTACTGACCTTTGTTTTGGACTAAGAAAAGTTTATTTACATAAGAATCCTGTTTCATTAGGGAAAGTTTTAAACAATATTGGTTTTAAATCAAAACGAGTCGGTGTTGAACGTACGAAAATGTATCAAATAAAGTTCACAGATTATTATCAAAATTTTTTAAAAATCTAAAAACAACCTATTCAACCTATTCATCTTATTCAAACCCTCTATTAATAAGGGTTCATTTTGAGCAACTTTATTAAATTAACCTATTCCAACCTATTCATTTAAGAAAAAAGTGAATAAGAAGGAGAGGTTTGAGCAGGTTGAAAAACAGCTCTGTAACCATGATTAACATTGACTTGAATAGGTTAGGTAGGTTAAAATTCAACTTTAAACTTTTTTTATGAATATTAATGAAATAAATAGTCTTGATTTAGAACAAATATTGACAAAAACATATTTGTTAAAATCAATTAAAAAAACAGAAAAGTCAATATGGGTAATTTCACCATTTAGACCAAACGAATCTACTCCATCATTTCACATTTCGAAGATTTATAAATATGATATTTGGTTTGATCATGGAAACGGATTAGGAGGAAAAAATATTGATTTTTTTATATATTATTTGAAAACAGATGTAAAAGGAGTTTTAAAATATTTTAAAGAGAACTCTTTTTCTTTTCAAAAGCAAAATGATTTTCAATTCAAAAAAAATCAAATAAAAAACGAATATAAAATTTTAAAATTGAAAGAAATTTCATCGTTTCCTTTAGTTCAATATTTAGAAGAAAGAAAATTGCCTTTGGAAATTGTTAATCGATATTGTAAAGAAATTCATTATAAACTAAATCAGAAAACATATTACGCAATTGCATTTCCGAACAATGAAAATGGATATGAAATTCGAAATAAATATGTCAAAATGTGTTTAGTAAAAAAAGATATTTCATTGATAAAAAACAATCAAAATCAATTAAAAATTTTTGAAAGTTGGAGTGATTTTATTAGTTACCTTTTTCTATTTCCAACAGACGAATTTCTTTATGATTTTTTGATTTTAAATTCAATTGCTTTGCTTAGAAAAAATATAGAATTGATAAATAAGTATCAAACCATTCAGTCTTATTTTGATCACGATGACGCTGGTGAATCTGCTACAAAATTCTTGAAAAACGAGTTGAAAACTAAAGTAAAAGATAATTCATCTTTTTATAAAAATTATAAAGATTTGAATGAATACTTAATTTTTGAAAAATAACCAAAAATTAGAATTTTTAGTAAAATTAGGAAATAGCAAGCAGTAATCGCGGGTAACCGATTTGAATTACATATTTCCTTAATTTTCAGTTTATTATAAAACAAAAGTAGTATTTGCAAATGCTTTAAAATACTACTTTACAATATAACACATTAAATATCAATAGTATTAACAATGTTAACAAAGTAGTAAAATGAAAAATAAGTTAGTTACTTTTAAATTAGATGAATCAATAAGAGACCATGCTATTAAGATGAAAAGGTTATATGATTATCCAACTTATGATGATCTTTTTCAAGATATTTTTAAGTTTTTTATTGACAACGAAACTTCTCCAAGAGATGCAAATATTTCTTTGCACAGACAAATTTTTGAACTCAAAAGAACAATATCAAAAATTCATTGTGAGTTTATAAATAAACGATTAAATCCTACACTTTTTGAAATAAAAACTCAATACATTAACACCAATAAAACGATGATTGAGATGATTAATCAAACTAATTCTAATACACATAAAGTTATAGAAATTGCAGAAAATTTAAGTGTTGTTCCTCAAAAAGAAACTCCTCAAAATAATATTAATTTTGAAGATATAAAATCTAAAATATTTGAATTAGATAAAATAAAAAAGAGCAAATTTAATGGAGAAAAAAATGTAGTAGAAATTGATTTAGTTGAATACAATCGATTAATGGATCAGTTAAAATTAAAACTAAATAATTTTTAAAATCGTGTTAAAGAAAATTAGAATACTCAACTGATTTATTCAAAAAGTATTCTAATTTTTTATCATATTCTTCTTTATAAATATGATCATTTTCTATGAGAACATCATAAATATCTTGAAAATAAAAGTAGAAAAACATATTAATTCTATAATCTTGTTTATTGTAATTTAAGAAATTTTCAAAGTCTTTAAATGTATAAGGAACCAACGAATCGAAATTTAGAGAATTACGAATTAATAAATATTCTGTAATCGTCATTAATTTAGGAGATTTTACAATCAAATATATAATTGCTGTTTTGATTGAAGTGTTATCAATTAATAAAAATTCATTGATTTTATCAAGTAGATATTGGTTATTAACTCCAATATCATTGGTTTTTTGATACAGTTTTACTTCGTTTACAAAATCAGGATTTAGTTTAATATAATTTAGTTTTTCTATAGATTGATCTTTTTCATCAAACAAAATACGATTGAAAATAAGACAAATAACTTGTAAAGGACTTTTACCTTGTTCAGATAATTTTTGTAAATATTCCATAAATAAAGATGGCGTGAAACTAAACACAATCCGTTAAAGAGGTACTGCGAAGAACCCTACATCCAGAAAGACTTAGCCCACGCCACTATATGGCATGAGCGTAAGTCTATCGATATTTTGGATGTATAGAAGATTCGCAGTTTTCTTTAACCAAATAACGACAGCTTACGCATACGTAATTACTATTTTAATGATGTAAAGATAGAAAATCATTACCTTTATTCCAAAGTTGATTAATATGTTTCTAGTTAAGTAATAAAATAAAAAATATGGGTTGGAGATATCAAGTAATTAATCGTGGAACAAAAGAAAAACCTAATTTCGGAATTCACGAAATCTATTTTGATGAAGAGAAACTAGGAAATTTATCATGGACAAAAAATCCTATGAATATTGGAAATTATGAAAATTTAGAGGATTTAATCAATGATTTACAGCTAATGTTAAATGACTCTAAAAAGCATCCTGCTTTATTAGAATCTGAGTTAAATAAATAATTTAATTCCTAGAACTAAATTACTTACATTTTTTTAAAATGGATAATTATAAAAATATAACAATTGACGACAATGAGTTACTAGACGAAGAACACAAGGCAAATCTTGAGGTCGTATCACTTAATTTAGATGACTATAACGAGAGATTTGGAACTGATATCAACTTACTTTACTCCGTTGAAGATTATGAGTATTATTCTATGGTTCCAAGTGAACTAGCAGAGATATTTATTGTTTCTATAAGTGATTTATTATTTATGGCTAATAACCCTTCTAATGATGACATTACATTTTGGAATGAATTTGTAAGTTGGAAGTTAATAGAAGTAACAAATAAAAGTATTTATAAAATTTGGTTTACTGACTATTATCCGTTGGGAATTAAACTTAGTAATGAAGTTAAGAATTATATTATCAATGATTTTAACAAAAGTATTTTAACTCTGTAGTATGTGTTTTCATGTAAAAGTTACTAAGACAAAAGAACAGATTGAGAAAAAATCGAGGTTGAAATTCAAGCCTGAGGTTACATTTACGCCAAATCCTCATTTCAAAGGTTTTGATCATCCAAAATTACCTGTGATTACCAATCAACAAGATTTTATTCATTTGTTCGAATGGGGTTTAATTCCACATTGGGCAGGAAATGATTTTAATTCGAATAACACCTTAAACGCACGTATTGAAACTATAGATGAAAAACCATCTTTTCGAGATGCTTACACCAATCGTTGTGTGATATTGGTTGATGGCTTTTATGAGTGGCGACACGAAGGCAAAGACAAAATCAAATATGATATCGGAATCAACAATAATTTGATGTGTTTAGCAGGATTATATTCTGATGATACGTTTACGATTGTTACGACTGAAGCTGTCGGCATTATGGATTATATCCACAATACAAAACATCGTATGCCTGTAGTTTTAAATGATGATGAAAACTTAATGAATTGGTTAGATTGTAAACCAATTGTTCCGTTTACTGATTTCAGCTACCAGCGTGAAGATGGTCAAGTGAGTTTATTTGGATAATTCGGATTTTATATGTCGAAATAAGATTTTTCGGACATCCTTATTATCTTGTTTTTGTTCAATAAATGATTTCATTTCGTCTAGATTCTCAATTAAATGATCGCAATAGCCAAATCCTTTGTAAACTCCTTTTTCAATTAATACAATACCTTTTTCATTTTCAGTTCTTCCAACCAATTCAAATAAAAAGTCCTTTTTGGGTAAATGTATTGTTTTCAAAAATTGACGAACTCTTTTGTTGTAAAGTTTCACATCTTCCCTATTTATACAAGCTCCGTTACATTCTTCTAAACTATATTGAAAACAACTTGATTTGGTTTTATATAAACCATTTATTTTTTGACAAAGCTTATATTTATCTGTAATGTAAAATAAATAATCTTTTGCTTCATTTAACGATGTAAATGAGATAATTTCGTTCCCAGAGTTATCAATTTTCTTCACAATTAATGCATGATAACCATCCGAATTTATTTCTTTGTTCAAAGCATAGAAAAACTTAATTTTTCGTTGAGCTCGATTAAATAGTGGTAGATTTTGCTTAATTAGTTCAGATTCTCTCAACAAAGCAATTAATTCATTTCCTGTATTTTCAAATTGAATGGAATGCGTAAAATACTGTAGTTTGATTTCTTTTTTGTCAAGTGATTTGAAGTGCTGAATCAATCGTTTTCTAATGTCAATACTTTTTCCAATGTAGATAATATCTTGCTTGTCGTTGTATAAATAATACACGCCACAAATATTTTTTGGAACTTGGTCAACCAACATTTTCAATCTATCATTCAGTACCATGGCACAAATTTACTGAATCAATTTCTAATTATTATTTTTTAACACTTTTCCGCGACACCTTGTAGCGCTTTATTTGCTCAACTTTGTAACATGATGTATGCTTTAGTTGACTGCAATAATTTTTATGCTTCGTGCGAACGAGTTTTTAATCCAACCCTAAATGGAAAGCCAGTTGTGGTACTTTCTAACAATGATGGTTGTGTAATTGCACGTTCTAATGAAGCAAAAGATTTAGGCATTCCAATGGGTGCTCCTGCTTTTGAATACGAGAATAATTTTAGATTAAATAAAATTAATGTATTCTCATCCAATTATCCCTTATATGCGGATATGAGTAATCGCGTGATGATGATTTTAAAATCCTATTGTCCTGATATAGAAATTTATTCGATTGATGAATCTTTTCTTCTTTTCAAAGGCTTTGATAACTATGATTTGGTAAAGTACGCCCAAGAAATTAAACAAAAAATATATACCATTACCAAAATTCCAGTTTGTATTGGTATTGCTCCTACAAAGGCTTTAGCTAAAGTAGCAAATCGAATTGCGAAGAAATTTCCGAAACATCATAACGGCGTTTATATGATTGATTCGAAAGAGAAAATAAACAAAGCCTTAAAATGGTTAAAATGTGAGGATATCTGGGGAATTGGGCGACGTTTAGCTAAACGTTTATCTTATATCGGATGTCGTAATGCATATGATTTCACCTTGCTTGAAGATGAATACATCAAACGTAATTTCTCCATCGTCGAATTGCGTTTGAAAAAAGAATTATTAGGCGAAAGCGTTTTAAAATTAGATGAAGTTCAACGCAAAAAATCAATTGCGACCACTCGTAGTTTTGAGAAAACAATCAATGATTATGAAAATCTGAAAGAGCGTGTTTCTACTTTTGCTGTTTCTTGTGCCGAAAAGCTTAGAAAAGAACAATCTAAATGCAACATTATTACTGTTTTTGTGATGACCAATCGTTTTGATGAAAAGCAATCATTTGTTTCAAACTCATTAAGTACAACCTTAGATTTTGATTCGAATTCGAGTATCGTTTTGTCCAAATCTGCTTTATTTTTATTGGATAAATTGGTTCCTGCTGAAGGCAAAGTTCCTGATTATAAAAAAGCAGGCGTTATTGTTTCCGCAATTACGCCCGATAATCAAGCACAGATGAATTTATTTCATACAGAATCTCCAAAACATAAAGCGTTGATGAGTGTGATGGATAAATTAAATGCGAATTATGGCGATCATATGCTAAAATTAGCTTCGCAAGATGTTCGTAGAAAATGGAAAATGAAGCAAGAACGTTTATCACCTTGCTACACAACAAGATTTACAGATATTTTAAATGTTTATTAAATGGTACATTTTATTCAAGTTCCGAAATTCTCAGAAGAGTTAATCAATATCCCTATCAAAACAGATGGTGAAAAACGATTTGTTCAATTTTTTGGTGATGTTTCGGCAGGTTTCCCCTCTCCTGCTGCTGATTTTGTACAAAATAATATAAGTTTAGATGAAATTTTACTAAATCATCCCGAAGCAACTTATCTTAATCGTGTGGGTGGAGAAAGTATGTATCCTGAATATCTGAAAGGTGATTTACTTATCATTCGTTCTGATATAGAACCAAGACATCATGATGATATTGTGGTATCGGTCAACAATTCGGAATATACCTTCAAACGTTATGATGCCATCAACAAACAACTGATTTCTCTAAATCCGAAATACAAAAATTGTATTCAATTACAAGATGAAGATGTTGTCATTATTTTGGGTGTGGTTACCGATTTGGTGAGGCATAAGAGGAATTAAAAAAAACTATAAACTATTTTGATAATTTATATATAATCAATAATTTTATATCATAATTCAATCATCAAGAGTACATAAGGTACACCAACCGAGTTTAACAAACCACGGTGGTAAAGCGATGAGGGCTGTTCAGTCAAAAAATTGTCACTCTCTAAATTCTTAATGATTGATACTGTTTAATAAATTAAAGTATCAAAACAATGGAAAATTTAATTGAAAAATTTGAAAAAAACTTGATTTCACTTTCAGATCAAGAAGTAATTAACTCCTTCAATAAAGAGGTGGGTAATACTGGATGGGTTGCTGCACGAGCTCACTTTCTAAAAGCACTAACTAATCAATTCGAATCAAGAGAAATTGACTATTCAATCATTAAAAATGAAAATACAATTTCTTTCGCGAAAAAGGTTTTTCTAAAAGAAAAAAAACTACACTATTAAAAAACATGAGCCGATTAGCATAAATAATCGGCTCATGTTTTATAATTTATAATAATTAGTAAACCTTTACCACTCCTCCATTTTTTTCTTCATAACAACTTGCCCAAGTAAAATAATCATATTCAATTTCTGACCAACTATTAGCTTCATATTCGAACCCATAGTTTAAGTTACCTTGATTCAATTCAAGCGAAACATGTAAACGATCTTTGTATACAAAATCAATTGATTTATCAAACAGCGTATTGTTATTTAGTTTATTAAGTACAAGTTCAACCATGTTAGTTGGATGATACTTTTTCAACATATCATCTAACATTATTTCGCCGACAATTACAACGTCTAACGCTTCATTGTAACGATACAAAACCCAATAATTTTTTAATGATTGAACTTGATCGATTTCAAAAACTGAACAAGTACAAAATATTACATCAGAATAAACTTGACACATCAATTTAAATTTTTATAAATATAATTTTTCTTTTCAAAAGCAATTATCTGTTACTATTATAATATTACCTTTTTATTATCTCCACGACTTATTTTGTCGCTATACTTTTTTATATTTGAAAAACATTAACAAATATGGTTTACCGTAATTAATTATCCGTTAGTATGACTTTATTTGCAGATTAACATTTTGTATATTTACATTTTTATATATGCACATCAATTCTAACATAAATATTTTAGGTGGCTTACCAGAATTCGAATTAATCAAAACTTTTTTGATGGATTCTGATAATCAAGGGAAAAGCCATTTAGAATACTCTGATATAAGAACCTTAAAAGCAGTGAATCGTTTCAAAAAAGCGATTCAGGAATCGTTTGTGTCTAAAACGGTAGATATAAATAATTTGTTTTTACCTTATTTAAAAGAAAAGAGTATCAACGAGAATTTGTATTTCTTGTTTCTACTTTTCTCGTTCAACAATGATTTATTCAAGTATTTAAACGATACTGTTTTTTTTCCTGTTTATTATTCTGGGAGAAGAATCATCAAAAAAGAAGAAGTTGAAATTTGTCTAAAAGATCTGCAAAAATCGAATGAAACATTAAGCAATTGGTCAGATTCAACCATAACGACAACAGCTTCAAAATATTTAACGCTTTTAAAGAAGTTTGGTCTTTTGTCTGGTGTTCAAAAGAAAGAAATAGTTTACAAGAATCTATCATCTGAAGAATTTCTTGTATTCGTTTATTTTTTGTCTATAACAGAAGAAAATTCGAATAAGATTCATTCCGAATGGATTAAATATTCATTTTATGAAAACGAGTTTTTCCTTCAAAAAGTGTTGGAAAAACAACTGATCCGTTATGTAGAGGTACAATACAACGGAGATAATTTAAAAATAAAACCAATGATTAACTACGATAAACTTTATGAAACACTTAAATCCTCATAATGCAATTTTAGAATTAGAACGCTTAGTGTCGTCTAATGATTCTGAAATTAAATTACAAGCAAATGGGGGAAACTCTATTTTATTGGTTTGTAAGCCTTCAGAAGAAATTAATTTTATTTCAGAGTTACATCAATTAGAAGCATCAAAATATCAAATCATTGATTTGAACCAAATTTTGGTGGAATTTGTGGAGAATAACAGAGAAGATGTTGAGTTCTATTTAGAACATCTACAAGCTTCGTTGGATCGTATATTCAAGAATGACTTAGAGGCACAACCAGACTTGTTTCACTTGATTATAGATAAAGTTGAGCAAGTATTCCAGGATAAAAAAATTCCTGTTATTATCAATACAGGGGTTATCTATGCTACGCACTTTGATATGTTATCTTTAATGGAAAGTAAAACCATTATGGATGCTGCTTTACCTGCTGTATTTTTATATCCAGCAGAATACAATCAAAACAACCAATTAGAATATTTAAATACAAGAATTGCATCCGAATACAGATGCAAAATTATATAGGCCATTGCATATGAAAATAAAAGATTTACTATCTATAGACTTAAACGTAGATATTAAGAATGTAATCAATATTGAAGATATTTCAGAAAACGAAATTCAAAAAGAGATTGAAGACTATATCGTAACCGATGGTTTAGCGAAAGATTTTGAGCAATTCTTGGATAAATTTACTTCCAATGCCGTAGAAACTGGTGTTTGGATTTCTGGTTTCTATGGATCAGGAAAATCATATTTCGCTAAAATGATTGGGTATTTATTGGCCAATCAAAACATTAACGGTACACCTTCGCGTGAACGATTATTAAATCGTTTTACGGGGATTGAAGATGAAATGTTCTTCAAAAATAAGATTGCGAAATTAGATCGTTACCAAAACTTGGTTGTCTTTTTAGATATTGCAAAACAAGATACCTCAAAAGGATTCAGCTATACCTTATTCAAAAACTTTTTAAAGTCTATCCACTTACCACAAGATGAATACGGATATATGCTATTCAACTCGATGATTGCGGCAGGGAAGACTGATATTTTTTCTTATGTAAAAGAAGTTTTGGGTAAAGATTGGACAGAACTTAAAGGCAATATGCGTACGTATTTTACAGCTTGTAAAGACATTCACATCAAATCTGGCCTTTCTGAAAAAGAATACGATCAATTATTGGTTTCTATTCGTTCTGCTATTGATGTATTTTCTCCTGCTGATTTAGCACGAGAACTGAAATCATATATTCAAATCAAATCCGATACATCTATTGTATTTATGTTTGATGAAACTTCGGAAGCCATCAATCAGCGTAAAATAACCTTACTTGATTTAGAAGGAGTATCTGAAGCATTAAATACATTAGGCGGTAAAGTGTGGACTATTGCTATTGCACAAGAAAAATTAGACGATGTGATTTCTAACGCTAATATTTCTAAAGCAAGTTTGGTTAAAGTTACCGACCGTTTTGTGGAGAAAATTCACTTAGAAGCAACAGAGGTTGATACGATTATTAAAAGCCGAATTCTTAAGAAAACAACGGAAGGTGTAAAATTATTAAATGATTATTACCAAGCAAATTCAGGTAAAATTGGAGACCATTCTAATTTGAATGGTTACGGTATTTCGAATACAGCCACTGTAGAATCATACACATCATATTACCCATTTTACGAAAATCAATTCAGTCTATTACAAAACTTCTTATTTGGTACCAAAGGTTATGCTTCTACCAAAGTGGCGGCTCGTGGTATGATTATCACGACTTTTGATATCGTAAGAAAGTTAGTAAAAGAAGATGAACTATATAACACCGTAACGGGATGGCAAATTGCTCGTGAAGCCAATAACCAACCCGATATTCGTCTATCAAGCCGTTACAGCGCAGCCGAAAAAGTATTAGAAAATAATACCATCAATGGCCGTAAACTGTTAGAGACGATCAACTTCTTGAGTGAATCGGAAGTGGTGAAAACCTCGGTGCTAAATATTTCGAAAGCTTATTTCAATAATGCAGATGATGTTATTAAGAAGCAAAACGAAATTAAAGAAGCACTACAAATTTTAGTGGATGCTAAAATTGTAATTGAAAGTGATAACGCATTCAAAATTACCTCTGACGTTGAGCAAAAGATTTTGGATGAAATGAACAGTTATGCAGTACAAGGTTATTTAAAGAAAGGGCGTTTAATTGACTACTATAAAAAATCAAGTTTAATCCAACAACTGGGAAGTGTTACGGATGGTATTAAATTCAACTTTAACGTACAATCAGACGATAAGGATGATTTATTGAATCCAAATGTAAAAGAACTAGCCATTCAAGTCAAAAGCTTGTACACGATGTCCGAAAATCGTTTGGCAGAAATCAATGAATTGAAAAGCCAATACGATGAGCATAAAGGACTAGCTGTTTTATATCCAGAAAATGATCATTTTATTGAAATTGATAAATTGATTGATGGCATTATTCGTATTGAGCAAGTGGAGCAAAAGTACCCGAATAAGTCTTCTGAAGAAGGGAAAGTGGTTCAAAATTTATTACGTAATAAAGAAGACAAGGAACACTCTTTAAAAAATGCAATTGATAAAGCTTTGGCTTCTTCAACCTTGATTTATTGTTTCAATACGTCAATCTTAAACGACACCAATTTCGCTTCGGAAGTGCAAAACTTACAGAAGAAAATGGTTTCTAACGTATACAATAAGCGTTTACAAAGTCAGATGCCAGAAGCGGTTGCGGTACAGGTCATTAAAGAACAAAGCCCAAGTCGATTACACACATTATTCAACAGCAAAGAGTTTGCATTTTTCGATGCGAACGGCAACTTTATTGGCGAAAATTTAAGTGTGGTGGAAGAAGTAACGCACATCATTCGCAATTCGTTTGTAGCTGGGACAGATATCGAAGCTAAATTAGCTGGCGCACCAACAGGATATGCTTACGGTACCATACTAGTAACTTTAGCTGCTTTGTTACGCGCTGGTCGTTTAGCTGTGAAAACGCCTACGCAAACCAATCCAATTTATGCCGTTACAGATAAAGGTGCATTAGATATTTTCTCAAAAGCCAATGAATTTAAGAAAGCATCTTTCAAAGCCAATACCCAATCGTTAACAGCGCATCAAAAAAAGCAAATTGTAGAATTCTTCTTGAATAATGAGTTAGAATTCGTTATTCAGAAGCAGGAAGGCTACAAAATAGATTATAACACCAACGATTTTCAATTGGCTACGGCCATTAAAGATTTAGCCAAGATCTACATCCATAAAATTCAAAATTTGACGGACAACGTTAAAGATTTTGCGGTGTATTTCCCGAAAGCCAAAGAATACAAAGATTACATCAATGCGTTTACAGGCAATGTAACGCCGGATAATTACATCAGTCGTGCTAACGATTTTATCAGCCAAAAAGAAGAGCTAGAAAGCGCTGTTCTTAAAGTGGATAAAATGGAGAAGTTTGTGAAAAATAATTTGAGCAAACTGCAAACGTGGGCAACCTACATCCAAGAGGTAAAAACAGATTTAAACAAAGCCAATGCGTTGGATGCTTCTATTGCCGATAAAATGGAGGAATACGAATCTATTTTAAAAACGGACATTACCAAGGCATTTCCTCAATTGCAACAATTGGCTCAGGAAATTAAGGACAAATACCACACGAAATTTAAAGCCTTAATAGAGCAATATGCGGTAGAATTTAAGAAACTACAAAGTAAAGCAGAAGCCATTCAATTGGATATTGAAGCCTTGCCAAACAACCAAAATGCAGGGATTTTACAAATTGTAAAACAACACCTTCAGTTTGCAGCGCAACGTGCGGTTACGGAGTTGGATTTAGAGTTTTCTATCATCAATAAAAAATCGGGATTCTCGTATTCGGAGTACGCAACGGCTACAGCATTAATCAATCAAAAGGATGTGGATTTAGACATTCAAAAAGCATCGATTGTAACAGCAGTTCCTCAACCAACACCTAAGCCACCAACAGATGGTGAAGCACCTTCTGGAGTAGTACAAGAATCTGCTAAACAAGTCATTCGTAAAATTAAAGCGCAACTTCCTGCTAAAAACTTAACGGTAGTAGCATATAAAGAATGGTTGACCAAAGAGTTACAAAAAGTGGCCAATGCGAAGCCGGACGATGAGATTGAATTCGAAAACTAAAAACCATATAGAAAACGCTAGAATTAATGAAACTATCAGATCATACAAATCATATACGCCAAACGGTTCAATCTGCTGTAGAAAACAGATTGGGCCGCTTAGGCATTGCTATAAATGCTGCAGAAGTTAACCTTTCGGCAGAACAACAAAAAGAAAAGGAACGCTTGTTAGAAGTGTTCCAATCGTTGAAAGAAGAAACAGGAACTAAGGAAAAAGCCTACGAAAAGTTGGTAGACGAATTAACCTTTACCTTATTCAACCGTATCGCGGCATTAAAAGTTTTAGAAGCTTTTACCCTAATTCCTGAAACCATCACCCAACGTCCTGAAAACGGAAATCGTTCGTTTGCGCATTCAGCGTATTTGGAGCAATATCCAGAAAAACGCAGCGAAGACCAAGAAGGTTTGGTGGATTTTATCCAGTACGAATTCCAAAATTTGGCTGAAAATTTACCTTTATACAGTTTGTCGCATTATTACCATTTGTTGCCAACGGCCATCGAACTGAAAGCCATCATTGATGCGTTTAATGCGGTAGAAGCAGACGAAAAAGACATCGATCCTGAAATTTGGAAATCGGATGATGTGTTGGGTTGGTTGTACGAAAGTTACAACAATTACAAAAAAGTAGCCCACAAAGACTCGAAAGCCAAAACAGAATACGACAAAGTATCTATTCAATCACAGGTATATACGCCCAAATGGGTGGTAAAATTTTTAGTCGATAACAGTTTGGGGAAACAGTATTTGGAGATGTACCCACATTCGGACATCAAAAACAAATACGCCATTGCCAATGCAACAACCGAACGCGTGCGTGACATCAAACCTTTACACGAAATCAAATTAATCGATCCAGCAATGGGATCGGGAAATTTCTTGTTGTATGCCTTTGATGTATTCTACGATTTGTACCAAGATCAGATTGATAATTATGGTGCCGATTACGAGGAACGCGACATTCCGAAATTAATATTAGAACACAACTTATACGGGGTAGATTTAGACAACCGTGCCGCTCAAATTGCGCAATTAGGCCTTTACATTAAGGCAAGACGTAAAAAACGTAACATCAAAATCAACCATTTTAACTTAGTAAGTTCAGATTTTATTTTGCCTGAATACGAAAAGGTAAAGCATATATTTAACCCAAATGGTGAATTAAAGAAAGAATTAGAATCTTTAGTAATTGACCTTTGGGACGACTTACGCCAAGCGCATAAGTTTGGGGCTTTAATTCGTATTGAAGAAATTGTAGAAAGTAGATTAGCTGTTTTTGAAAATAGAGCAGTAAACTTATTTACTTCCGATGATCATAATTCTTATCTAGAATTCCGTCAATCTTTCATCAACGATTTGTACCAAGCCGTAAGTAATTACGCTTCTACAGGGGCGCACAACTTTATGCAAGTACAGGCAACCAATGCCGTAACCTATTTAGATGTGTTGACCAACAAATACGATGTTGCAGTAGCGAACCCACCGTATACTGCTAGTGATGAATATGGTGAAGAATTAAAAACATATATAGAAAAGAATTATAAAAAGTATTATGAAAACTTATATTCTTGTTTTATCAAAAGAAATATTGAGTTAGTAAATGAAACTGGATATGTTTCGATGATTACGCCGCAAACATTTATGTTCACTTCTTCATTTAAAGACGTAAGAAACATAATTCTACAAGAATCTAATCTTGATTTCTTAATACAATTTGGGTATGGAGGTGTTTTTTCGATTTCTGTTGATCCTGCTTGTTTTATATTAAATAAAGCAAGCAAAAATGGTAAATCAATTTGTATTAAACTTGATAATACCTTTTCGAATGACAAGGTAAATGTATTTAATAACTTATACAGCAAAATTTGTAATGGAGATTTTGATGATAATTTAGTAAGTGTAGTTAACCAAAATGAGTTTAAAAAAATTAAAGATCTTCCATTCGTATACTGGATATCAAATAATTTTAGAGAAAAGTTTAGCACTTTCAATTTAGATAAAAATTTAAAAGTTTGTCAAGGTTTAGCAACCGGTGAAAATGAAAGATTCTTAAGATTTAATTGGGAAATTAAAGAAGGAGATGATAAGTGGGTTACATATGCTAAAGGTGGAACATTTAATAAATGGTACGGAAATCTTTGGTTAAAAGTAAATTGGGAGAATGATGGTTTTGAAATCAAAAATTTTAAAAATGATAAAGGGAAAATTAAATCCCGTCCACAAAACGAAAAATACTATTTCAAAGAAGGTATAACATATTCAGCAAGCGGAAGAGGCGGATATGCATTTAGATATTTACCTGAAAATTCAATTTTCGACGTCGGTGGATCTTCAATTTTCTTTGAAAATGATTTTAATGATCTTTATTACGCTTTAGGTATTTTAAATTCTAAATTAATACATTTTATCGCAGATTGTTTAAATCCAACAGCTAATATTCAAGTAGGTGATATTAAAAGATTTCCTTTCGTAATTAATAAAGATTTCCAAATTCAAGTTTCTGAATTGGCAAAAATATGTTATGATAAAGAAAAGTTAAAACAAGAATTCAATATCTATGATGTAAATTTTAAAAATCTTTTTGATTTAGAATATAATGATCTGCACACTATTTATATTAATTACGAAGAGAATAATATTATTAAGTTATTTGCCGAAGAATTATTGAATCAATTAGCATTAGAAATTTATAATCTTTCAGACAACGATAGAGAAAATTATAATTATAAATTTGGTCAAACGTTCTTCCTACATCCTGTAAGTAATGATGCAATAGAGTATTTTAAAAACATATTGAATAATAGTCAAATAAATATACTGTTTAATAATGATTTCGTATTTAATATTGAAGATAATTTATCAATTATTTCTGATGAAATAATTGATAAATATCTAAAATCAAATGCAACATTAGAAGATTATTGTTCTAAAAATAATATCAATCCTATTGAATTATTGTATAAACTACATAATTATGAATATAAGATTAATTCATTGTTATTAAGGTATATAAAAGATTCTTTGGTAGGACGTATTAATCTTATCTTACAGCAAGATGACGATGGTATTATTCCATTGTATAAAAATTCAATTGAAGGTTCAATATTTGATAGATTATTTACAAATCTTAATAACTCTAAAAATGATAGAGAACTAAATGAAATATTCAGATTTATAGATGTAGCGAAGTTTATTGAAGAAGAATTGTTTATTTATTTAACAGACAGAGTTAATCTATTTTCAAACCTTCCATCAACACCATTCATTTGGCATCTGTCTTCAGGCAAGTACAAAGCCTTTGAGGTCTATACTTCTATTTACCAATGGAACCGCGACAGTATTTTCAAACTAAAATCGGTTTATGTAGCCAAACGCAGAGAGCAGTTGCAATTGCGCAAATCGGATTTACGAGATGTTGAATCAGCAGCTGCACAAGCAGAAAAAGAATTAATCTTTCATCAAGAAATCGAACTTGATGCTTTCGAAGCCAAATTGGATGAATTGATTGCAGAAAACTACAATCCGATATTAGACAGTGGTGTAGCGAAAAATATTGCGCCTTTACAGAAAAAAGGTATGATAAAAGCAGACATTTTAAAAGCACCTCAATTAACAAAATATCTAAACGCAGACTGGTAATGGTAGATCAATGGATACAACAAGAGCTTCAACATCAGTTGAGCCGCAGACAGTTGGTCGTGGTACTGGATACAGAAGGCCAATTAACGCAATTAGTTCCTGCTTGGCAACAAGCAGGCTATCAGTTGCACCAATTAAATCATAGCTTGGCAGAAGAATGGCAACGGGTAAAAGAAGAATTGTTTTTACGCGTAGACATCGAGAAAGCCCCAAAAGTAGAGACCATCATCTACTCTCAAAGACCCAAGAAGCAACTGAGCTTTTTGTACGATTATACCGAAACCCACGGCGTTTTAGATTTTTCTAACGCCGAGGAATGGTTACGTCAAAAACTCTTTGCAGAAACAGGTTTGCAAATTCAATTAACCAAAGAAGAACTATTAACAGCTGCTAAAGCCAGCGTAGGCAAAGACATCAAATGGTGGAAAGCCGTTATTCAAGGCTTAGCTGATGTCGTTAATTTGGAACAAGAAATATTGCCGTTTATCGCCAACCCAGACGCTTGGGAAAAAAGCAAGTCGGCAGAAGAATTGGCGTTTGTACGTCAAAAGTTATTTGCTTACATCGGTCAGCCACAATCGGATAAAGCCGTTTCGGTATTAGCCAACGAAGTGGTAGAACAGTTGCTACACAACGTAGCACTTAATCAATTAGCTGATGATAAGGTGTGGTATACCAACTGGTTAGACAGTAACCAATACATCGGCTTATTAAAGCAACGCAGCAAACATTTCGCTTTACCGAGTGGCATCAACCATTGGGAAGTGGATAGCAACCATTGCTTTGAGGAAATCGATCGTAAACAATTACGAGATGTAGTAGCCAACTTGCACAATGCAGCCTTCAAAACCAAATACCACAGTATCATCAACAAACGTGGGCTGAATAGCCGTAATCCTTTGGTGCCAACGTGGTGGAAAGACATCAGTACAGTGCTGAGTTTTGATCCAAGTAGAATTGCGAAGCTTTACAACTTGCAAGATGTTATTGCGTATTATGTGACAGAATTTCAGAAATTAGATCGTGCCATACGCAATCTGTACCAAGCCTTTTTAAATGAAGCGGATATCATCAAACCAATTCAAGAATATTACCAAGGCATCAACCAGGAGTTAATCGATAAATGGTTTACCTACAAAGCAGATTATAAAACCAATCAACAAGGATTTTTAGTAGAGTTAATTAAAAATACCACTAAGAAAATTGCAGTAATTGTGGGTGATGGGGTACGTTGGGAAATCGCTAATGCGGTAGCAGAAGCTGTGGATAGTACGTACGAAGTACAAAAGCAAGTGATGTTGGCTGATTTGCCTTCAGAAACCGAACATAATATGTCGGCTTTGTATGTGGGTAATAATCGGGTACTTAAATTACAAAGCGACCGTGAGAAAGAATTGGTGCAGCTAACGGGGAAAGAAATTACCTTCAAAAAGTTGGTGGATACCAATGCAACAACCCAAGATCCAATCTTGGTATTAACGTACAAAGACATCGACAGTGCAGGAGAAAAATTGCAGTTAGATGCCATTAAACTGTTTGCTGAATTTGAGAAAGTATTGATTACTAAGATTGAAGAACTGTTGCGTGCAGGATACGAAGAAGTACATTTGGTTACCGACCACGGTTTTGTGCTAACAGGTTTATTATCGGATGCTGATAAATTAGAAGTAAACATAGAGGGCAATCACAGCAAGAGTGAACGATACATTCGTTCGGTTGAGGAACAACACAATGATATTTTATGGAGTATTGAAAAGCCATACGAAAACTATCAATATGTGAATGTCGCTCAATCCGATCGTCCGTTTCGTACGCCTGGCGTATATGGTTTTGCACACGGAGGTTTTGCACCACAGGAAGTCATCATTCCTAATTTTAAGTTTACCCGTAAAGGAAGTGCGCAACCTGCTTTGCAAATTTTCATTTCCAACAGAGACCAACTCAAAGAGGTGTCTGGAGAATATTTTAAATTGAAGTTGGCAACACAAACCAGTGGTAACTCTTTATTCGATGCGCAGCGTACCATCAATATTGTGTTGTATCACAATAATGTGCCAATGCAAACTTTAGAAGCCATAGACATTCATAAAGACCAAGTGTGGGATAAAGAATTCGGTTTCAATGGGAAAAATGAAATCGTTGTCATCATCGAAGATAACAATACAAAAGAAAAGCTAGATCAAGTAACCGTGAAAAAATCTTCAGCAAGAGATTTGGGTGGTTTGTTTTAACTTAAAAACTTTGAAAAATGATTCAATTAGATAATTTAGATACTCAAGCCATTGAAAACTTTAGAGGATTCGTGGTAAAAAAAGATTTAGTAGGTATTGTAAAAGGAGGTGCCAATGTGCCTGCCTTTGTGTTGGAATATTTATTAGCCAACAGTTGCAGTACAGACGATGAAGAAAAAATAAAAGAAGGGTTAGAAAATGTTCGTGCCATTTTACGCGATCATTATGTCAATCCAGAAGAAAGTTCTTTAATCCAATCAAAAATTAGAGAAAAAGGTCGTTATAAAATCATCGATAAAATCTCCGTAGAACTTGATGCAACCAAAGATACCTATTGGGCAACCTTAGTAAATTCCAATATCAAGAATGCCAACATCACAAGCGATTTAGTGCGACAGCACGAAAAGATTTTGTTGGGTGGTATTTGGGCAATTATCGATGTAGAATACGATCCATTAATTACCATTGGTTCTAAAGTATTCCCATTCGTTGTCAGTAAAATTACACCGATTCAGTTGTCATCATTTGATAATTCTACTATTGTGGATAAGCGTAAAAACTTTGATACGGCTGAATGGAAAAAATTATTATTGCGTAGTGCGGGGTATGAACCAGAAAGTGAAGGAATGGATGAACGTATGCAAGATTTATTACTGTGTCGTTTAATTCCGTTAGTGGAGAAAAACTTTAACATAGTTGAATTAGGTCCACGTTCTTCGGGTAAATCTTACATCTACAAAGAAATTACACCCTATGCCATTCTTGTTTCGGGTGGCCAAGGGACAGTAGCCCAATTATTCGTAAACAACTCATCGGGTAAAGTCGGAGCTGTGGGATTATGGGATGCCATTTGTTTTGATGAGAGTACAGACAAACTTTTCAAAGACAAAGATGCCATTCCATTGATGAAAGACTATATGGAATCAGGATCATTCTCTCGTGCGAAAAACGGAGAAATTTCAGGTTCAGCATCGATCATCTTAAACGGAAACATCAATCAGCCCGTAGATACCGTTTTACAAACTTCTCATTTATTTAGTCCATTATCAGATGAAGTAAATGAAGATACCGCATTCTTAGACCGTATTAATTTATTCTTACCAGGTTGGGAGATTGTAAAATTCAGTCCGTCTAACTTTACGAAGCATTACGGGTTCAGTACAGATTTCTTTTCTGAGTTATTAAAGTCGCAGCGTAAAATAACATTTACGGATGCATTAGATCAATACTTTGCTTTAGGAAACCATTTAAAACAACGTGATGCCAAATCTGTACGTCGTATTGTATCAGGTTTTGTGAAGTTATTACATCCACACGGAGAATATACGAAAGAGGATATACGCAAGTACTTAACAATTGCAATGGAAATGCGTCGTCGTGTAAAAGAGCAATTAAAACGCATTGGAGGTATGGAATTCTGGGATACCAATTTCTCTTACATCGATAAGGAAACTCAGGAAGAGATCTTCGTGGGTCTGCCGGAAGAAAAGGGCTCAGCCTTAATAGAATCAAACCCACTTTCCCCTGGGACCTGCTACACAGCGACCAGCGACGGCGATAACAATGCGGTGGTCAAGATTGAAGTTGTTTCACTGCCTGGTAATGGAAAAGTAAACATTACAGGTACTTCGAATCAATTAGTAAAAGAGAACATCAAAAATACATTCAACTATTTAAAAGCAAATGAAAAAACGATTCTAAACGAACGTCATTCATTAAGTAATTTTGATATCAACATTCAAGTTTCAACGATTTTAGGTTCTAATGTAACGGATGGAATTGGGGCTGCTGTTTATGTGGCCATCATCTCTGCTTTATACAAAAAGAACTTAAAAGGTGGCCTAGCGGTACTTGGAAATATATCAATTGGTGGTGCCATTGAAAGAGCCAATAACTTCGCAGACCGTGTATCAAGTTTATCTGAAAACGGGGCTAAAATAGTACTTGTGCCAATGCTAAATATGTCAGAGTTTGGCACTTTGCCACTAACTATTTTTAGTAAAACAGATGTGCCATTCTACACGGATGCACAAACGTTGTTACAGAAGGTGATTTTGGATGTATAAATACTTTTTAATTCAAATAATTGTAACTAATATTTACTAAAATTGTTACAAAATAAAAAGTTATTTAAACGTTAAGTACTCTAAAAATCAAATAGAAACAAAGATTTCAAAATCTCCTTTTGGCGAATAATATTTTTTGATTTAAGATTTTCAAAATATTAAAATTCATAACTTAAAATGTCCGTTATTCTATACAATTTGATTCGTTTTGCATGGAATAACGGACATTTAATATTTGAACATTAATTACTTCTTAAATACCTTATAAATTAACTAATTGATCTAATTGTTTCTGAATTTCTTCATTTTTTATTTTACGATGTGATGCATTGTACACACATTTTCCATCTTTTATAATTAGGATTTGCGGTGATTCGTGCTGAACATTGTATCGTCGTTCAATCTCATTAGAGAGTGGTCTATACGTTAATAAATCTAAATAATTCAGTTCAAAATCGCTTTCTTTTACAATATCCCAAATTATATCACATAACCCACAAGTTGTACTGTGTTTATAAATAATTTTTGGTTGATTAAAAGATGCTTGATCAATTTGATCTAAGTGATCTAAAGTTGTAATATATATTTTTTTCATTTTTGATTCTATTATTTCGCTTCTAAAATTACGTTGAAAAGAAGGAATAACCTATTCCATTTTGCTTATAGGATAAATTATAAAAAATGTTTTAAGGAAATCTCCTTGTTCATTTTTTTACTTTACAATTATTTTCAGTTTCTTCAATCGACGCTGATAACTTTGCAAATAATTACGTTTTAACTTATCAGATAAAAACGATTTATTGATTAAATCTTCCACTTTATCTTCTTTCGAAGTTAAANNTAATTGATTTTTCTGTCATTTCTGCTTTTTCTCCCAATACAATGAATTGATCAATGACTTTTCCTTTCGAGATAGATTTCGGTAATAATCCATCTTTTAAAGCAAAATCAGCATCCTCGATATGAATTTTAGTATTTAGTAAATCATAAGCTGGACTTAATTTAAAATCGCCTTGTTGAGTTTCGATTAATGAAAAATTCTTTAAATGAGCATCTCCATTGGAAAACAGATAATTGAATACGATTAATGTATATAGCTTAGGCGCTTCTATTTTCCAAGCAGGTACATATTTTTTTAAAGCATCAAATAACTCCAAATAATTCCCCTCATATTTATATTGTTCTCCATCTGTCGCAGGTGATTTCCCTAATAAAGAAGCGAAATCCTCTACTGCTAATTTTTCACCATTTTCATTGTAATCAAAACGCTTCGTAAGATAAGCTGGACTTCCATCTTCAAAAAAAACTAATACATTTTCTGCTGTTTCAATTTTAAAAATTTGTTTAGCGATTTGCATCGTTAAATGTTCATTTGCTGGTGCAAATTCACTATTTTTAGGTAAATCAGATATCGGTTTCAGAATATATAGACCACTTTCAATTTCATTCGTTAATCGTAATTCATTACCATCAAGAATTAAAGAATATTTCTCTTGAAATCCTGAAATAGAAATATGTGTTTGATTTTGGTTAAAACTACTTTTATCCTTACGATCAGTTGGCGAAGTATAATTTAAAAATGGACTTACCTTTTTACCATTAAACATTTTCTTTAGAACAACAGGACTGTACGCATTAAAATTTTCTTTTAAAGAACCGGGACAATTAATTAATTCTAATTTCATTTTACACTCTTTCTATTGTTACTGCACCAATTGTATCTATTTTAGATGCTTTCAATAATATTCCAAAAGCATCATCTTCATCAATCTTATATGTTTTACAAATCATACGTTTATTTACCCCTTCTGGTAATAAATGATAGAAAAAAGGAAACAAAGTTTCAGAATCAAACTCTTTTTGATTTTTAGGCAACGTTAAACTTATAGAAGGCTTAGAATCATCATTTAACCAATCTTCATTATAGATAAAATGAAAGCGACCATTATCCAATTGCGTTAGAACTCCTGCCCTTTCTCCTTTATATAAAATTTGAGCAATTCTCATGATTCAATTATTTTAACCTCTAATTTAATTTCTAATCCTAAGGCATCACACAACTTTTGAAGCGTTTCTAAAGTTGGATTACCTTTACCACTTTCAAATTGTTTTAATGTACGTAAACCTACACCCGAAATATCTGCTAATGTTTCTTGTGATATCGCTAAAACTTTACGACGTTCTTTTATCTGTTCGATTAATAATAGTGTCATATAATGCACTTTTAATGTAAATTTAGAAAGAAATTTGATACAAAACAAGAAAAGTGCAACTAAATGCACTTTCTAAAGAGTGTTGCTCGTTTTTAGTCTAAAAGCATATAAATAGTGCAATATATTGCACTTAATAAATCTTAATTTGAAAACAGAACTAAATAATGGGGAGGTTAGATGGATTTGAAAAAGCTAACCCAAGCTATATTTGTAAACTTATACACTTTAAAAGACAGTGCATTTTTAAAGAAATAGGCCAAAAAAACGTGAAAGATGAATTCATAAATCTAATACATTCTACTGTGCTACAATTAAATAATGTAGTCATTCAAAAAACAATTAAAGTACACCCCTAGGTATACAAGATGATCTTTTCAAACTAGCAGCAGATGATGAATTTGGGCGAAAATTACAAGATATAGAATTACTATAATTACATTTTTAAAATTAAATTTTGTCACAAATTTTCACTAAATTTGTGACATAAAATTAACCAAAAACAAAATGAAATCAGCTAAAAATCAAATAGAAACAAAGATTTCAAAATCATCTTTTGGCAAAATATTTTTTTTAGCTGATTTCTCAAAATATGGCTCTTCAGATAACATCCGTAAAGTACTTTCTCGTTTAGAAAAAGAAGGTTTAGTTGAGCGTTTAGCTCAAGGTATTTATCTTAAACCTAAAAAAGATCCGTTGTTAGGTACTATTTATCCCACAACTGAAGAAATAGCGAAACAAATCGCACAACGAGATAAGGCACGTATTTCTCCCTCAGGAGTTTTGGCTTTATATTTATTAGGATTAGCAACTCAGGTTCCTTTAAAAGCTGTATATCTAACTGATGGATCACAACGCGAAATAAGAATAGGAAATCGTACCATTCAATTAAAAAAAACAGTTCCTAAAAGCTTTGCCATCAAAGATGAATTATTACACTTAATTGTTCAGGCTTTTAAAGAAATAGGTCAAAAAAACGTGACAGATGAATTCTTAATTCAAATACAACCTAACGTGCAACAATTAAATAATGAAGTGGTTCAAAAACAATTAAAGTACGCTCCTGTTTGGATTCAAAAACAAATTATTAATATCATTAAAGAGCAAAACAAATCAAGAATTATTTAATCAGTAATATTAAATTGTAATAATTAAGATTGATTCTTTTATCGGATATTGCTAATATTTCGTTAAAATATTAATACTTTTTGTACACCAATAGTACACCACACTCCCCTACACTATTGATAAATAAAGGCTTTTATACTTTCTGTATCGGGAAGTAACACTTATTAAAAATTATGTTATGTCGTACTTCATGACTTCGT
>NZ_DINY01000063.1:0-33245 GCF_002426075.1 Empedobacter sp. UBA5528
CGAGATTTTTACGCTTCAAAACTGGAGATTGTCCGTTTATTGCAGGAGCTGAAAAAAGAATACCGATAACATTTGAAGATCCTAAAGTTTCAGACCATACAGCAGAGCAATCAAAAGTGTATGCAGAAAGAAGTTTGCAGATAGCAACAGAAATGTTTTACGTTTTTTCTCGAGTTATATCACCCGATAATCGCTTTTTACCTGCTTCTAAAAATTCTTTATTCCACTTATAAAATTGAGATTGACTTATACTATATTTTCTACAAAGTTGGGCTATGGAGTTTCTGCTCGTTAAGCTTCCATTACAATTAAAATTTGTTCTTTGACTTCTTTTGCAAACTCAACACCATTACCATCAGGTAATTTTACATCACATAAAATAACTTCAGGAGTAAGTGTTTTAATTTTTTTTATCCCTGATTTTAAATTTTCTGCTTGATGTATTTCGAAACCTTCTAATTCGAGCTAGGAGTGTTCTGTTTTTTGTTTCATCGTCTATGATTAAAATTGAATGCATTCTTATTACTTGTGAATAATGAAGGTATTGTTTTATGCATATAGCTTTTATAAACTCATTATTTTTTTCTTCTTCAAACTTTTTCAAGAATTCCAAAAATACATCGAATGTGAGATTGAGTAACTTTTGAATCCATTGAAAGGGATTTGATTATTTACTATATTTTTTATAAATCAATCGTCCGTTCTATTTTTATTTGTTCCAAAAATGCTTCGTCGTGTGATACAACGATTAGCGTTCCTTGATATTCGTTTATAGCTTTTGTCAAAATTTCAATGTTCTGAATATCCAAATTATTGGTAGGTTCGTCCAAAATAATAATGTCAGGAGCTTTACTGTTTATTGTTAAACAACAAAGTAATAAACGCATTCTTTCACCACCACTCAACATTAAGCAAGGTTTCTCCCAGTCGTTTTTTGAAAATAAAAATCGGTTTAAACGAATCTTGATTTCATGCTCTTGCAATGCTGAGGTATTGAATTGTTGTGCTTGCTCATAAACTTTTAGTTTATTATTAAGTAACGAATAATCTTGGTCAATGTAAATTGATTTATTTTCTGCTCGATAAATTGTTCCTTTTTGCGGTTTTATTTTACCTAAAATAAGCTTTATCAACGTGGTTTTCCCTGAACCGTTTTTTCCTTTTATTGCAATGCGTTCACGACTTATAATCTCAAAATTTAAGTTATTTTCCCAAATCAGTTTATCGTTATAACCAAAGTTAATGTTAGTTGCGGTAAATAAAACTTTTCCTTTATGTAAGTCTGAATGATCAAAACCAAATTTCATTTTATCTAAAGGAGATAAAGAGGAGCGAAGCGTTTGTAAATCTTGAGAAATTCCATTAATTTTTTCTGCATGAACACCTTTTAATTTTGATGTACTATTTTCGGCATTATTTCGCAAAGTGTTCATCATTATTCGAGCAACACCTGATTTTTCTTGTTTACTTTTTCCACGATTATCCAATTTTTGTTGTCGTTCTAAAGTATCTCGTTCTTTCTCTTTGGCTTTCCGCAATGCTTTTTCTTTGCTTTGAATATCTTGATTCAAGGCATTGTTTTCAATCTGTTTTTGAGCTTTATAAAAGTCGTAATTTCCACCATAAACTTTAATCCCGTTTTTACTTAACTCATAAACACTATTTAGAAGGTTTAGAAGTTTTCTGTCGTGGCTTACGATGATTAACGTGCTTTTTGTATCGAGAACTAGATCATATAAAAGTTGACGACTTACATTATCGAGATGATTGCTAGGTTCATCCAATAAAATTAATTCGGGCTGATGAATGGAAATTCCAGCTAAAAAAACTTTTGTTTTTTGTCCACCACTTAGAGTTTCCATTTTTTGATTCAAGTCCAAATCGTTGAGTTGCCAATAACTTAATGCTTCATTGCAACGGTCTTCGATTGTCCAATCATCATCGAGTGAATTGAAATTATCTTCACTTGTGTTTCCGTTTAAGATTTCGTTCAAAGCACTTAATTTATCTTCGATTTTCAGTACTTGAGCGATCGTCAACTGATTGAATTGTCCGAAAATTTGTGGAACATAATAAGGTTCAGTTTCAATGTTTATTAGACCATTTGATGGTTGATATTTTTTAGCGATAATTTTCAATAAAGTAGATTTTCCTACTCCGTTGTTACCAATTAAAGCAATTTTTTCTTGATTTTGTACTGTTAAATTAATGTCGCTAAACAGTATATTCTTGTTTGGATGTAGATATGAAATATTTTGTAAAGTAAGCATAATTCCTTTCTTTAGAAGTGAAACAATACAGCAACCGTTTTGAGGTTGTTGTTCTGATTTGTCTGAAAGAAATTATTTTTTACATTGTGTCTTACTTAAATTTTGATTTTGCGAATATACGAACTTTATTTAATGAATAAGAAATCAGAGGGAAGTTAAAGATTAGCTACATAGAAACATAAAATGCTAAAATATTTATTTTACTACTTTATACTCAACGCACCTGAAGGACATTGATGAACTTGTTTGATAAGTTCGTCACTACTTGCATTTTTTGGCTTTAGCCAAGGTTTTTCTTTCGGATTATATACATTTGGAAGTAGTTTTACGCAAATACCTACATGTTGACATAATTCAGGCTTCCAGATTATAGTGATTTCTCCGTTTGTATATTCGTGTTGACTCATTTTGATATTTTAGATGAATTGAAGTTACTTAAAAATTTTAAATATTCAACGTTAAAATAATCTTAGTTCCAATATTTTGGGTACTCTCAATTCGCATTTTAATGTCAGCTATTTTAGCTAACTGTGTCGCGATATTTAGTCCTAATCCAGAACCAGAAATATGGAATGTTGAATCATTTTTAATACGGAAAAATCGTTCTTGAACAAATTTTAAATCTTCTTGATTCATTCCAATTCCATTGTCTTCAAAAATCAATTCATAAGAATTGTTCTCGATGTTAGAAAGAATTGTTATTTGACCTTTTAAGTTAGAATATTTTATAGCATTTGATAAAACATTATCTATAATAATCTCAAAAAATTCTTGGTAATTATCAATTTCACAAGTTTGAAGTTGTTCTGTATCGACAGAAATTTGTTTTTCTTGTAATAAAACATCAAAACGTTCAATTGATTTTAAAACTTCGGTTTTTAGCTCAAATAAAGAAGTTTTCAACTCTAAACTATTATTTTCTACACGAGAAATCAACAAAAATTGCTCTACCAAACGATCCAAACGATTCACTTGTTTCAATGTGTAATCTATTTTTTCATTGTATTGCTCAGGCGTGCGTTCGTGTCGAATCAAAATTTCCAAGGTTCCTTTTATAATCGCCAAAGGTGTTCGAAGTTCATGTGAAGCATCAGCCGAGAACTGTTTAGCTTTTAAAATTTGAAACTCTAATCGATCTAAAAGTGAATTTATTGTCGCTGAAAGTTGAAATAATTCATCTTTATTTTTAGGTAATTGAATGCGTTCTGAAAGATTATTTTCGGTGATCGATTGCGCTGTATGAATAACATTGAAAACAGGTTTAATCGATTTAGCCGCAATAAAACGAGCTAAAAGAAACGTCAATAAAACCGAAATAGGAAAGATAATAAGTAAGGCGGTTTTTAAATAATCTAATGCTAATTGATTGTGTTTTGTAGAAACGCCTATTACTAAATAACCAACAACTTCGCCATGATGAATCAATTTTGCTTGAGAAATTAATAACTGAATTGAATTATATTCAGCATAAAATGGCTTGTTTTCTGGTTCTTCATTGTTCCAATCCAATTGATTTTGAACCATGTTTGGAGAACTTTCAACTAAGTTGAAATTTTTATCATAAATTGAGATAAAAACAGGATTCAGCGCAATGTCTGTATGTTCTACTTCTTCCCATTCGCGCGGTTGAACGAAGTTTTCTAATGTAGGTTCGTGTAAAACATAATCGACGTGACTGTTAATTTCTTCCTCCAACGTTTCGTACATTGTTTTGTTAATTCCCCTATTTACAACAAAGAAAATTAACCCAAAAATAATGAGTAAAACAGCAGAAAATAAAATGCTGTAAAAGGTTGCAATTCTATTTTTTACAGATAATTTTTTAAACATCGTTTGTTATATAACCCACGCCACGAATAGTATGTAAGCGCGGATCGTCTTTTTTTAGATTTAATTTTTTACGAATCGCGTTAATAAAAACATCAATTACACTTGTATCGTATTCAAAGTGAATGTCCCAAACGTTTTCAATGATTTCTTTGCGTGTACAAATTCGGTTTTTATTTTTGAAAAGGTAAGCTAAAAGTTGAAATTCTTTTAATGTTAATTCAACTAAATTATTGTCTAAAAAAGTCTGATGTGTTTCTGGATTGATTGAAATATTTCCGAAATTAAAAAGATTATTCGATTCATTTTGACGAAGATAAACGTTTATTCGTGCTACCAATTCATTAAAATCAAATGGTTTTTTGATGTAGTCATTTGCACCAGCATTCAAACCTTCAATCGTATCTTGAACTGTATCTTTCGCTGTAATGAAAATAATGGGTGTTTTTTGGTTCATATTTTCAGAATTTCGGATTGCTTTACAAACGTCTAATCCAGAAATATTTAACATCATCCAATCCAATAAAATAACATCAAATTTCTCGTTATTTATTTTCACTAAAGCATCTTCGCCTCTTAAACAGTGCGTTGGCGATAAATTTTCTTCTTCTAAACCTTGAAGCATAAAATTAGCAATTCCCAATTCATCTTCAACAATTAAAACTTTTGGTTTGTTCATTTTCTAATTCGGAATAATAACATTCAAAGCATTCGGAACAATCGAAACTTCAATAGAATTTTGGTTAAAAATAACAGCTTCACCATCAACTTGAGCAATTGTTTTTGGTTGTTTGGAATTGAATTTTACTGAATTGACTTGCAATACTTTTGCTTGCTTCATTTTTTCAATTCGTTTTCCTAAAACATTAGCCGAAAACTGAATTTGTTGTATAAAATTAAGNNAAGCTTTTTTACTGCAAGAAAGTCTAATTTTCCATCATTTAATTTTGCATTGGGTGAAAATGTGATGCCGTAACCCGCTTCGTTAGAGTTAGAGCAGAACACAAAATAAAAATCATCATCTAATGTATGTTGATCATCTAATTCGATGCTAAATTTTTTCGGTTGAAAGTTAAAAATCGCTTTTGTACTGGCAGTTACATATCCCAAAAAGTTTCTGGTTTTGGTTTGAGCATAATTGTTAATCACATCTGCATCAATTCCCAATCCCATATTGCTAAAAAAGTAATTTTCGTTGATTTTTCCTGCATCAATTTTATTGATTTTTGCATTCAAAATCGTTTCAAAAGCTTTTTCGGTGGTTTTAGGGATATGCAAATTAGCCGCTAATCCATTTCCTGAACCAATCGGAATAATTCCCAAAGCAACATTGCTACCAACCAAGGCTTGTGCGACTTCGTTTATCGTTCCGTCGCCACCACAAGCTACTATTATATCAGGATTTTTTGTCAGAACTTGATTTGTAATTTCAGTTGCGTGACCAATATTTTCAGTTAAAAATGTTTCGAATTCAACATTTTTTTGACTAAAATAGTGTTGAATTTCAGTTTCAATCATTCGTCCTTTTCCCTTTCCAGCAATAGGATTGATGATAAAAATGATTTTATTTTTCATTTAATAAATGATTGCTAAATAAATAATCGGCTGTTTGATAATTAGATATGATAGAACGCTCGAAAATAGGATCAACCTTTGTATCAATTAAATTTTTGTCAATCCATTTGTATTGATTGATTTTCTTTTGATCAGATAAAATCGAAACATCTTCGCCTTTTTTCATTCCCAATTTAATATACGTACCAACAAAAGAACGCGATTTGTATTGCGGATCAAAAATATCTTTTCCATAAAATTGAGATGTATATTTCCAATTGAACAACGAAAATAACGTTGGGAAAATATCAATTTGAGAAACTTCTTTTGTGACATTTTCGTTTGCGTGCGATTTTAAATTATAGATAAATGCCGGAATGTGATGGTTTTTTACATCAATTGCATCTTTGCCCGCGCTACTTGCACAGTGATCGGCAATAAACACAAAAACGGTATTGCTGAACCAAGGTTTTGTTTTCGCTTTTGCAATTAAATCTCCAATTGCATAATCGGCATATTTTACAGCTCCAGGACGACCAGTTCCAGACGGAATATCAATTTTTCCATCTTCGTACGTATAAGGTTTGTGGTTAGAAGTTGACATGACAAAAGCAAAAAATGGTTGTTTTGTTTTGTATTTTTCATCGGCAACTTTGATCACTTTTCTGTAAATATCATCATCGGCAATTCCCCAAGCATTCTCAAAAGTAACTTCATCATCATTAATATTGTATCGATTGGTATTGATTTTATCACTCAAAACGCTACCACGACCGCGATCGTAAATGTCAAAACCATTTCCACCATAAAACGCATTCATATTATCAAAATATCCATCGCCACCATAAAAAAACATATTGTGGTATCCTTTTGCTTTGAAAACATTCGAAATAGTATATAAATTTTGATTATCAACACGCTTCACAATACTATTTCCAGGTGTAGGAGGAATTGATAATGTAACAGCTTCCATTCCACGAACAGTACGCGTTCCGTTGGCAAACATATTCGAAAAATAGATGCTGTTATTCGCTATATCGTTGAGGTTTGGAGTGATTGATTTTCCGTTGAATTGCTCTTGCAAAAATGAAGCGCTCATACTTTCCATTAACACAAAAATCACATTTGGTTTTTGTTCTGCTTGTGACGGATTACTCGCTAAAATTGTTCTTCGTATTGGATTTTTGAATTGTTGATCGAAAACAGTTTTCGAATCTTGCAATTCAGATTTCATCACTGCAAAAGCATCTTCAATCGGAATAGATTTATAATGTTCGTCGTATTTTAAATGATTATTTCGGAAAGCAGAAAAGAAAGAAAAAATTCCGGCTTTAGAAACTTCGTTGTTGTATCGATTTTCTGAAGTTGAACTACTATCATTATTTAAAAGAAACAATGAGCTAACCGCAAGTAGTAAATTGAACACAAAAACGCCAATTTTTTGACTTGTTTTTGGTTTGTTATGGAATGTGTTGTAAAAGAAATAACCTTTTTTTGTTGCGAAAATTGTCAAGCCTGTAATCAACACAATTCCGCCAATTAAAACTGGTAAAGGATATGATTCTTGAATATTTTTGACAACTTCGTAGGTATAAATTAAATAATCGACCGCAATAAAATTGAATCGGCTTTTGAATTCGTCCCAAAATGTAACTTCGGCAAAAAATGTAAAATAAATGATTACCAAATACAATGTATAAACGAAATACACGAAAGTTCGATCAAATAATGAATTGACGAATTTGTTTGGTAAAATCATAAAATAAAATGATAAGAATAACGTGAAACAGCTTACAACGCTAATGTCGTACACCAATCCATAAAAAATAGTGTGCAATAACGAGCCAATATTCCAATCGAAATCACTTTTTACCCAAATTGCAAAAATTAGGCGTAGAATAAATGAAATTAGAATAAATAACGAACTGAAAAATAGTAAAATACTGTAACGTCCTTTTAAATTATTTGTAAACATTTTGTTTTTGAATTATTGTTCAAATATCTTGATATTTAATAGATTATTAACATGGAAAAGTGAATCTTAAGCGAATCTTAAGTTTGCGATTCTTGAATGAAAGATAGAAACTGAAAACGTTAATAATTCGTGAAAAAATGGTTTTGATTAGAAATAGTTGTAAATTTGTAATTGGTTTATAAAGTAGGTAGAATGGAAGAGATATTAATCAATGAAAAAGAAGAAAAGTTTTTAACATATTGGGAGAAAAGATTCTCTACAATTTTTAAAGACAATACAAGTTGGACAACTTTGTTTATGACAGTTAACAAAGCTACTTTTCCAGATTCATTAAATATAGAAACGTTTTGCAAAAAGTTTATGCAAGATTTCAATATGAAATTATCATATAAATATGATGAATCAGACAACGAATACGATTTGACAATTACAAGATAATTACGGAAAACGAAAAATCCTTATCAATTTTGATAAGGATTTTTTTGTTGTAAAAAGGGACATTTGATTGATAATCATGCTTAAATTTTAAGAAAAATATTTAACCAAAAAATTAAATAAAATATTGTTGATTTAGATTTGATTTTACTAATTAAAATGTTTAATTTTGCAGTTCACTTTTAAAGGTGATTTAGTTTTTAAAGTTTACAACATTTGTATAGCTCATAATAAGGTTGAGCGTCTCTACGGCAGACCATAAAAAATTGCCACTACAAATGAATTTTTTTTCTACAAAATGAGTCTTGAACCACTCTCGTTAGAAAATAGTTTGTTTGTTGATGTAGATGATACAAATGGTTTAAACACATTAAACCAAATAGTACAGCAAACAATACAATGAACCACAGACTTTTCATTCAGAAGAAATCAAATTTTGACGTTATCAGTCAGAAGACTACAATAGAACTCAAAAACCTTGTACCTACAATTGTGTGCAAGGTTTTTGTTATTTATGATCTATTTAATATAGAAGAAAGCCAATTACAAGAGGTTCAAAATAAGGTGTTTGTCGATCCTGTGACAGACGTTGTTTTCAAATACGTAGAAGATGCAGTTAACGAAAGCATTCCTTATTCTAAAAATTATTTTGCAACCGAATTTTTACCAGGTCAATATAATCAACGCGATGATTCTTCGGAACAATGTTTAGTGTTGATGAATGTTGAAAATGTAACCGTAAAATCTGGTTTACTATATGTTTTCAATGATGATTTGTCTGTGGAAGATTTAAAGAAAGTAAAAGATTACTTAATCAATCCAATTGAGTCGCGCGAGAAAGATCTTTCAAAAATGGAAATTCCAGCTAATCCAGAAGCTACAGAAGTTCCAATTATTGAAGGTTTTATTTCTGCTGACGAAAATAAACTACAAGACATTTACAACCAATTTGGATTATCGTTAGAGATGGATGATTTAGTTTTTATTCAAGACTATTTCAAATCAATCAATCGTAATCCAACCGAAACTGAGTTAAAAGTTTTAGATACTTATTGGTCTGATCACTGTCGTCATACAACTTTTGAGACGGAGATTACAGATGTTCAATTTAATTCTAAATTTAACGAAACACTTCAAAAAACATTCGATTATTACCAACAAGTTCGTCAAGAATTAGGAATAACTAAACCAATTCGTTTGATGGATTTAGCAACTGTGATGGGAAAATATCTTTCTCGTACAGGAGTTGTGAAAAATATTGATGTTTCTGAAGAAATTAACGCATGTTCTATTGTCGTTCCAATCGATGTAGATGGTGTTGAAGAAGAATGGTTATTACAATTCAAAAACGAAACACATAATCACCCAACAGAAGTGGAACCATTTGGTGGAGCTTCGACATGTGTTGGTGGAGCAATACGCGACCCTTTGAGTGGACGTTCTTACGTTTTCCAAGCGATGCGTATTACAGGAGCTGCAAATCCTTTAGAAAAAATTGAAGATACGTTACCAGGTAAATTACCACAACGTAAAATCTCTAAAGAAGCAGCAAACGGATACAGTTCTTATGGAAATCAAATTGGTTTAGCGACAACTTTTGTGAAAGAAATTTATGACGAAGGGTACAAAGCAAAACGCATGGAAGTTGGTTTTGTGGCTGGAGCTGTAAAAAAAGAATATGTTCGTCGTGAAGAACCAGTTGCAGGTGACCGAATTATTTTATTAGGAGGAGCAACAGGTCGTGATGGAGTAGGAGGAGCTTCTGGTTCATCTAAAACACACGATGGTCTTAAATTAGACGATTTATCAGCAGAAGTTCAAAAAGGAAATGCAATTGTTGAACGTAAAATTCAACGTTTATTCCGTAATCCAGATGTTTTAGCATTAATCAAAAAATGTAATGACTTTGGAGCAGGAGGTGTTTCTGTTGCAATTGGTGAAATTGCACGCGGAATTAATGTTAATTTAGATTTAGTTCCATTGAAATATGCTGGATTAAACGGAACAGAATTAGCGATTTCTGAATCTCAGGAACGTATGGCTGTTGCGGTTGAGGCTAAAGATGTGGAAACATTTATCTCATTAGCAAAAGAAGAAAATCTTGATGCGACTTGTGTTGCTGAGGTAACGGGAGATGATACAATGACTTTGGTTTGGAAAGGAACAAAAATTGTTGAATTAGACCGTAAATTTTTAGATACAAATGGCGTTCGTAAACAAGCTAAAATCGAAGTTACGGACGAAGAATATACAAATCCTTTTGAGAATAAAGCCTTCAATAAAGAAGCGTTTATTGCAATGATGCAAGAGTTAAATCATGCGTCGCAAAAAGGTATGGTAGAAATGTTTGACAATAACGTTGGACGTTCTACTATTTTGAATGCTTTTGGTGGACAAACAATGGATACACCAGAAGATGTTTCGGTACAAAAATTCCCAACAGACGGATTTACAAATGCAGTTTCTATTGCTTCATTTGGTTACAATCCTACAATTTCTCGTTGGTCAAATTATCACGGAGCTTATTTTGCGGTAATTGATTCGATGACAAAAATTGTTGCTGCTGGTGGAAATTACGCTGATATTCGTTTAACTTTTCAAGAATATTTTGAAAAATTACGTGATGAAGCTACGCGTTGGGGAAAACCATTTGCGGCTTTATTAGGAACGATTGAAGCACAAAAACAGTTCGGAATTCCTGCAATTGGAGGTAAAGATTCGATGTCTGGTTCTTACCAAGATATTGATGTTCCGCCAACGTTGATTTCTTTTGCAGTTGCGCCTTCTTTGGCTGAAAAAATTGTACAAGGAACTTTAGTTGAAAAGAATTCTAAACTTTCAGTTTTTATTCCAACATTAACAGAAGATTATTTAATCGACGAAGCAAATACAAAAGCTATTTTTGATTTTATCGGAACAATTAATGCTGATGTAAAATCAATGATGACGGTTAAATTTGGTGGAATTGCAGAAACTGTAGCGAATATGGCTTTTGGTAATGAAATCGGATTTGAAATCAAAACTGATTTAGATGTAGCAAAATATTATCCAGCTTCGATTGTAATTGAACATTCAGATGATTTAAATATTCCTGCTGAAATCGCTCAAAATTATCATGTTTTAGGTCAGACAAATGATTCAACTTCGTTCAACTTTAATGGAGAAGAAATTAATTTGATTGAATTAAAACAACAATGGAAAGAAACATTCAATTCATTGTTTCCATATAAATCAACTACTGAAACTGTTGTTGAGGAAAAAGATTTAAAAGCAGAACAAATTTGTTTTGCCTTCGCCGATCATAAAGTAGAAAACCCAAAAGTTTTCATTCCAATTTTCCCAGGAACAAATTCAGAATATGATTCAGCAAAAGCGTTCCGTAGAGAAGGAGCAATCGTTTCGACTTTGCCTTTCCGTAATTTAACACAACAAGATGTTGAAGAATCAGTTGATGCTTTTGTAAATGAAATCAATCAAGCCAATATTTTCTTTGTACCAGGAGGTTTTTCAGCTGCTGATGAGCCAGATGGATCAGGTAAATTTATTGCAACGGTTTTACGCAATGAGAAAATCAAAAATGCAATTCACAATTTATTAGAGCGCGATGGTTTGGTTTTAGGAATCTGTAATGGTTTTCAAGCATTGATTAAATCAGGATTATTGCCTTATGGACGTATTCAAGATTTAGAAGAAGATACACCAACATTAACGTTCAATGAAATTGGTCGTCACATTACACAATTAGCGAAAGTGAGAGTGAATAAATCGCACTCACCTTGGTTAAAAGGAATGGAAGGTCAAGAATTCTGGATTCCATTTTCGCATGGAGAAGGTCGTTTCGTAGCAAATGAGGTTGAATTAGAAAAGTTAATTGATAAAGGACAAATCGCAACTCAGTTTGTAGATTTGGATGGAAAATTAGCTGGAAAAATGCCTTATAATCCAAATGGATCTACGTTTGCGGTAGAAGGAATTGTATCGCCTTGTGGAAAAGTTTACGGACGAATGGGACATCCAGAGCGTTACGAAGAAGGATTATTCAAGAACATTCCAGGAAATGGATATATGAATATCTTCAAAAATGCGGTGGAGTATTTTAGAGGGTAGATTATAGATATGAGATATTAGAAGTTAGATATGAGAAAATTTAACTTCTAAAAATTAAATAAAAAATGTCATTTAGAGTTTGTTGAGGAATCTAAAAAGATTTTTCATTACGCCAAGGCTTCATTCAGAATGACAATTGAAGAATAAAGTTTGAGTCATCCTGAACTTGTTTCAGGAACTCATCTTAAAAAAGTGAGAAGCTGAACTGAATTCAGCTTGACATTGAAAATAAAATAAGGAATTTTGAAGTTAGAAATAAGGTAGAAGAAAAAAAATCTAAATATTAAATATCTAACATCTAAATACTAAAAAAAGAAACAAACAACAAACTAATACCAATTTCGATCCTGAACCAATCGAAATTAATCTCGAAAGTTAACCTTGAACAAGTTAATTTTCAAAACAAACAACAAACACGAAGTGGACTTTTTCATTTCAAACAAAACAAAAAAACGATGTAATGAAGTTAGAAATAAGAAACTAGAAGTTAGATGAATTTTAACTTTGAATTTCGAAAATCGAGCTTCGAAAAAACAAACAACAACGATGAGCTTAACAAAAAAAGACTTCATTTACGAAGGGAAAGCAAAACAAGTTTACTCAACAGAGGAAGCAGACAAAGTAATTGTTTATTACAAAGATGACGCAACTGCATTTAATGCACAAAAGCGCGGAACTGTTGAGGACAAAGGAGAAATGAACAACAAAATTTCGACTTTAATTTTCAACTATTTGATTGAAAAAGGAGTTAAAACTCATTTCATCGAGCAGTTGAATGATCGTGAGCAATTGGTGAAAAAAGTATCAATTATTCCAATTGAAATGGTTGTGCGCAACTATGTAGCTGGGTCTATGGCTCAACGTTTAGGATTAGAAGAAGGAGCGAAATCTCCAGTTACAATTTTTGATATCTGTTACAAAAAAGATGAATTAGGAGATCCATTAATCAACGATCATCATGCGGTTTTATTAGGAGCTGCAACATATGATGAGTTAGATGAAATGTACACACAAACAGAAGTAATTAACGAAGCGTTGAAAGAATTGTTCTTAAAAGCTGGATTAATTTTAGCTGATTTTAAAATTGAATTTGGTAAAGATGTTGATGGTAATATCATTTTAGCTGACGAAATTTCTCCAGACACATGTCGTTTATGGGATGTTGAAACAGGAAAAAAATTAGATAAAGACCGTTTTCGTCGTGATTTAGGTGATGTTTCAGAAGCTTATCACGAAGTATATAATCGTTTGACAGAAGTTTTAAAATAAACATTTTTTTCATTCTATAATGATTGATAAAAAATTACATAAAAGCCAATTAAAAGCTGAATATTTAACGAATTTCTACGAAAGAAATTTATTAAAAAAATATGCAGCCGATACTGTGGATAGTGTAAACGAAGAATGTGGTGTTTTTGGGGTTTATTCGCCAAATAATATCAACACATATTCTATTGCACAGTTTGGTTTATTTGCGCTTCAACACCGTGGACAGGAAGCGTGTGGTGTTTCTTTCTTGAAAGATGGAAACATTAAAACGGTGAAAAAAACAGGATTGGTATTAGACGTTTTCAAAACAATGGAAGCCGAGATTGAAGAATACCAAGGAAATGCTGCGATTGGACATACACGCTACACAACTGCTGGAGGTGGAAGTCGTCGTAACATTCAGCCACTTTACACGTACAATATTTATGGAAAACCTCATTTCTCTATTGCTCATAACGGAAATTTAATTGAAGTTGAAGCATTAAGAGCTGAATTAGAAGCAGAAGGTTTACCATTTTTAGCAACTTCGGATACGGAGGTTTTATTACGTTCTATTCAAAAATATTCGCATTTAGATATTGTAGAAGCTATACAGAAAGGTACAGAAAAGGTAAAAGGAGCTTATTCGGTTTTGTTATTAGCGAATAATCAAATGGCAGCTTTTCGCGATCCAAATGGTATTCGTCCTTTATGTTTAGGAAAATTGGACGATGCCTATGTTTTCTGTTCAGAAACATGTGCATTAGACGCTGTCGGAGCTGAATTTATCCGTGATGTAGAGCCAGGTGAATTGATTGTTGTAAATGAACAAGGTTTGAAATCTTATTCATTAAATCAACCAACGCAGTGTAATATTTGTGCTTTTGAGTACATTTATTTTGCACGTCCTGACTCGAATATCGAAGGAAATGAAATCTACGATTTACGTGTAGAATCTGGTCGAAAATTATACGAACAATCTCCTGTTGCTGCCGATATTGTAATTGGTGTTCCAGATTCTGGGATCCCGTCTGCAATTGGTTATTCAGAAGCTTCGGGTATTCCTTACGAACCAATTTTGATTAAGAATCGTTATATGTCGCGTTCGTTTATCGTTCCTTCACAAGAAATGCGTGAACGTGTGGTCAACTTAAAATTGAATCCCATCAAAAATAAAATCAAAGGAAAACGTTTGGTTGTTTTAGATGATTCGATTGTACGTGGAACAACTTCGAAACTTTTAATCAAAATCTTAAAAGAAGCAGGAGCAAAAGAAATTCATTTCCGTTCTGCTTCGCCTCCAATTATTGCACCTTGTTATTTAGGAATTGATATGCCTTCTAAAGCAGATTTAATTTCAGGAAATAAGTCAATTAAAGAGGTTGAAGATTATTTGAATGTCGATTCGTTAGATTTCTTAACAGTTGATAATCTGATTGATTTATTAGGAAGTAAAGAACATTGTTTTGGATGTTTTACAGAAAAATATCCCGTAAATTATTCTAATGAAGAATGTAAAGAGGTAAAACCTTTGCATATAGATTAATAAGTTATACGAATTTCGAATCTCGTATTTCGAAAAACTAAATCATAATTAAAATGAGCAATACATATAAACAAGCCGGAGTAGATAAGGAAGAAGGTTATCAAACGGTATCGAAAATTAAAGATGCAGTTGCAGCAACACACAATTCAAACGTGTTGAATGGAATTGGAAGTTTTGGTGCATTTTACCAATTAGGAGGTTACAAAAATCCTGTTTTGGTATCAGGAACCGATGGTGTAGGAACTAAACTACGTGTGGCTTTAGATTCTAAAGTTTACGATACAGTTGGGATTGATTGTTTCGCGATGTGTGCAAATGATATTTTGTGTCATGGAGCAAAACCATTATTTTTCTTAGATTATTTAGCTTGTGGAAAATTAGATTCTGATATCGCAGCAGAAATTGTAGGTGGAATTGCACAAGCGTGTAAAGAAACTGGAACAGCATTAATTGGTGGAGAAACAGCAGAAATGCCAGGAATGTACCAAGTTGGTGATTATGATGTTGCTGGATTTTGTGTTGGAGTAGTAGAACGAGATGAAATTATCGATGGTTCTAAAATAAAAGCTGGACAAGTAATTATTGCGTTACCATCAAGTGGTTTCCATTCGAATGGATTCTCTTTGGTTCGTAAAGTTTTCCCAGATTTTAACGAAGAATTTGAAGGTAAACCTTTGTTCGAAACATTATTAGTTCCAACAAAATTATATCAAAATGATATTTTCAAAATCAAAGATGCTGGAATCGAAATGTCTGGAATTGCTCATATTACAGGAGGTGGATTAATCGAGAATGTTCCTCGTATTATAAATGACGGATTAACTGCTGTAATAGAAAAAGCAAAAATAAATGTACCAACAGTGATGCAAGAATTAGCTAAACGCGGAGGAATTGCAGAAAACGAAATGTTTGGAACATTTAATATGGGTGTTGGAATGGTTGTCATCGTTGACCAAACTGATGCTGAAAAAGTATTGAATATTATTGATGGAAGTGCGTTGATTGGAGAAATTCAAGAAGGTGCTGACAAAATTATATTGAAATAGTAGATTAAATAGTTTAAAAAAGCCGGATAAGATTTCTTATCCGGTTTTTTTATTTTTTGGGATTATTTGTTTTTGATTAAGATTGATCCTTGTTATAAAATTTTGTAGTTTTTTTCTTAAATAAAAAAGCTTAATTAAAATACAATAGCTTTTAAAGTTAATTCATTTTCTTTTTTTTAATTTATTAAGCATTTCCTCACCTCATTCAATCTTCGTATCTTTGCATTTCATTCAAAAAACTCCAAATTCACTCATAAGTTATGCAACAATCAAAGGCTTTGGCAATTCTAAAATCTGGTCGAAATGTATTTTTAACAGGTTCTGCGGGTGCCGGAAAAACTTATGTGTTAAATCAATACATTCAATATCTTAAACAACATGGCGTTCCTGTTGCTATAACGGCTTCTACGGGAATTGCTGCGACGCACATGAATGGTCAAACGATACATTCTTGGGCTGGAATTGGAATAAAAGATTATGTTTCTGATCGATATTTGGCTTCGCTTCGCGACAAGAAATATTTCCGAGATAAAATGGACAAAGTAAAAGTCTTAATTATTGATGAAATCTCGATGCTGCACCGAAATCAGTTGGATGCGGTTGATTATGTTTTGAAGTTTTTCAAACAAAACGATGAACCTTTTGGAGGTGTTCAAGTAATTTTTTCGGGTGATTTTTTCCAGTTACCGCCGATTGGTGAAGAGTGGGAAGAATCGAAAGATAAATTCTGTTTTATGTCCGATGCTTGGGTTCAAGCAAAAGTGCATATTTGTTATTTGACAGAGCAATATCGTCAAACAAATAATGCATTGAATGATATTTTGAATGAAATTCGTTCGGGGAATATTTCGCAAAAAACAGTTGATTTATTAGAAACTCGAATCGAATATTTTCCAGATGAAATAGATTCACAAACTCGTTTGTATACACATAATATGGATGTGGACCGAATTAATAAAGGTCAATTGATTAATATTGATTCATCTTCCAAAACATTTGAAGCAAAAGTTGCGGGAAATCCAGCTTTGGTTGAGGTTCTTAAAAAATCTGTTTTAGCAGAAGAAGTTTTAGAATTGAAGATAGGAGCGAAAGTGATGTTTGTTCGTAACAATTTCGAAGTTGGTTTTGTAAACGGAACGCTTGGAAATGTTTCGGGGTATACTGAAAAAGACGAGCCAATTATCAAAACATTAGATGGAGAATTTTACATTGCAAAACCAGAAACGTGGGCAATAGAGGACGAAAGCGGAAAAGCATTGGCTTCATTTACACAAGTTCCGTTGCGTTTGGCTTGGGCGATTACGATTCATAAATCACAAGGAATGACGTTAGATTCTGCGTTTATTGATTTATCAAAAGCGTTCGAAAAAGGACAAGGGTATGTTGCACTTTCACGTTTACGAGATTTAAATTCGTTGATGTTACACGGATTGAATCAAACAGCTTTAGAAATTGATTCACTTGCAATGAAGGCTGATAGACGTTTTCAGGTTTTATCGAATGAAATGGATGAGTTTCTAGATGAAAAAGAATTGCAAAACTCTTGGGCTGCTTTTATCCGATATTCTGGTGGAACTTTGGATAAAAAACAAATTGCAAAAAATATCGAAAAGAATAAAACCAAAGAAAAAGGACAAAAGAAATCGACTTACGAAATTACATTAGAATATGTGAAAGAAGGTTTGTCTTTAGATCAAATCGCAGAGAAAAGAGGTTTAACTACTTCAGCAATTGTCGATCATATTGGTAAAATCAAAGAAAGTGAGCCTGATTTGGATTATTCAAAATTTAAACCTTCTGATAAAATTATTGATAAAGTTCGATTAGCGTATAGTGAAATCGAATTTGAAGAGAATAAAGTTTTAAAACCAATTTATGATTATTTCAATGGTGAAATTGGTTATGAAGACATCAAAAAAGCATTACTTTTTATAGATTAAATAAAAATTGTCAGTTCAAAAATCTAAATAACTGACAAAATTGGTCAAATTATTCGAAAGGAATAGTTGTTGTTAAAAGATAAGTATTAAAAATGAACGCTTTTTAAAAGCATCCATAATTTACAATTTATGTCAATAGAAAACAATAATGTAGTTTCAGTAAACTACTCATTACATACCATCGAAGCGAATGGTGAAAAAGTATTTGTAGAACAATCAAATACAGAAGAGCCATTAACTTTTTTATTTGGAGCTGGAATGATGATTCCAAAATTTGAAGAAGAATTAAAAGAATTAACAATTGGTGATAAAAAATCATTCGTAATTACTCCAGCAGAAGGATACGGTGAAAGAGTAGAAGAAGCTGTTGCTCAATTACCTTTAGATATGTTCAAAGAATCTGGATTGCCACCAGTTGGAGCAATTTTACCTTTGACTGATGATGCAGGAAATCAATTCCGTGCTTCAGTTGTAGAAGTGACAGAAGAGGCTGTAATTGCAGATTTGAATCCTCCAATGGCAGGAAAAACATTAGAATTTGAAGTTGAAATTCTTAATGTTCGTCCAGCAACTGAGGAAGAATTATCTCACGGACACGCACATGGAGTTGACGGAACTCAAGGGCACTAAAAAATATTTTCAAAAGGCTATTTCAATTTGAGATAGCCTTTCTTGTTTTTAATTGTGAATAAATCATTAATAAATAGATTAAATCCACGTTATATTTTTCGACTTGCATCAACTAAAATCTTATCTTTGTAAAACAAACAAGATTACTTACAAACAAACATGAAAATAGCTGTATTTGTTTCCGGTGGCGGAACAAATCTTCAAAATATTATTGATGCAGTTGAAGACGGAACGTTACCAAATGTCGAGATTTCGATGGTAATGGCAGACCGAGATTGTTATGCAATAGAACGATCGTTGGATAAAGATATCCGAACGTATGTCTTAGACCGAAAAACTTTTTCGGAAGATGCTGAACATAATTTAGAAGGAGAAGAAATCGACCTTATTGTTTTGGCAGGTTTTTTAACCATATTATCTCCAGAATTTACCTCGAAATGGGGCTCGAAAATGATTAATATTCATCCTGCATTATTACCAAAATTTGGTGGAAAAGGAATGTATGGCGCGAAAGTTCACAAAGCAGTTTTAGAAGCTGGTGAAAAAACATCAGGAGCAACTGTACATTTTGTAACGGCTGGTGTAGACGAAGGACAAATTATTTGTCAAGGAATTTTTGAAATTGAAGAAGGTGATGAAGTAGCAGATTTACAGCGTAAAGTTGCTGAGGTAGAAAGTGAAATCTACATTAAGGCAATCAAGCAAATCAGCGAAGCATAAAATATAGAATGCCTCAATGTTGTGTACATTGAGGTTTTTCATTTCCAATAAAATAGTAAACAAACAATAAACTTTAAAAACTAAACACAATGCAAAAACAAGCGCTAATAAGTGTTTCGGACAAGTCGAACTTGTTAGAATTTGCAAAATTCTTGGTTGAACAAGATTACAAAATCTTATCAACTGGAGGAACATTCAAACATTTACAAGACAACGGAATCGAAGTTACAGAAGTAAAAGATGTAACTGGTTTTCCTGAGATTTTAGATGGTCGCGTAAAATCTTTACATCCTGCAATTCATGGTGGTATTATGGCGCGTCGTTCGGACGAAAATCATATGGCAACAATTGCGGAACATGGAATTAACCCAATTGATATCGTTATTGTAAATCTTTATCCTTTCTTCGAAAAGATGAATACAGGTCTTTCTGAAGCGGAAATGATTGAATTTATTGATATCGGTGGTCCATCAATGTTACGTTCTTCTGCAAAGAATTTTTATGATGTAACAGTTGTAACGGATGTGAATGATTATGAAGTAGTGATGAATGAAATTCGTGAGAATGGTTCAACTTCTATCGAAACGCGTAAATTATGTGCTGGTAAAGTATTCAACTTAACTTCTGCTTATGATGCGGCGATTTCTACTTACATTTTAGGAGAAGATTTTCCTCAATTTTTAGAGTCTTCTTACGAGAAAGTGATGGATTTACGTTATGGAGAAAATCCACATCAAAAAGCAGCTTATTATGTTGATAAAACGAAAAATGGCGCAATGAAAGATTTCGAATATTTACAAGGAAAAGAACTTTCTTTCAACAATATTCGTGATATGGATTTGGCTTATAAAGTGGTTTCAGAATTTGAGGAAACAACTTGTTGTGCAGTGAAACATTCAACGCCTTGTGGAGTGGCAATTGGAGAGAATGTTTTAGAAGCTTATGAAAAAGCGTATGAATGTGATCCAATGTCAATTTTCGGTGGAATCATCGCTTTCAATAGAGAAGTTGATGGAAAAACTGCGGTTGAATTAAATAAAATTTTCTTAGAAATTGTAATTGCACCTTCATTTACAGAAGAAGCGTTAGAAATTTTTAAACAAAAGAAAAATTTACGTATCATCAAAGTGAAGAATCCTGTGTCGGATAAAGTAACTTACGTAAAAGTTGATGGAGGATTAATTGTTCAGTCTACAGATAATCAGTTTTCAACAGATCTTAAAGTTGTAACAGAAGCTCAACCAACAGATCGTCAAATGACTGATTTAGTTTTTGCTCAAAAAATTGTAAAATGGGTAAAATCTAACGCGATTGTTGTAGCGACAAATGGTCAAGCTTACGGAATCGGTGGAGGTCAAACGAATCGTATTTGGGCGGCTCAACAAGCGATTGCACGTGCAAAAGAAAAAGTGGAAGATGATTTAGTTTTAGCTTCAGATGCATTTTTCCCTTTCCGTGATGTAGCTGATTTTGCAGCAGAAAATGGAATTAAAGCAATTATTCAACCAGGAGGATCAATCAAAGATCAAGAGTCTATCGATGCTTGTAATGAACGCGAAATTCCGATGGTTTTCACAGGAATGAGACATTTTATGCACTAAAATTCGATATGCGATATTCGTTTTGCGATGTTGGAATTTAAGATTAACTTAGTGTAAATGAGAAGTTATAGAAATTTAGACATATGGCAAAAAAGTTTGGAAATTTTAAGACTGGTTTATAATCTTTCTAATAAATTTCCAGAATCAGAAAAGTATGGATTAACTGTTCAAATAAAAAGAGCAGTTGTTTCAATTCTTTCAAATATCGCAGAAGGTTCTGGAAGAAATTCAAATCAGCAAATGATTAATTTTCTATCTATTTCAAAAGGTTCTGATTTTGAGGTTGAAGCTCAATTAATAATAGCTTTTGAGTTGAATTATATAACAGAGTCAGAATTAAATGAAGCTTTAGAATTAATTGATCATTATTGTAGAATGAATAAAAATTTTCAAAACTATTTAACAAAGAAAAACAATGGAACAAAATAATAGCGCAAACCGCGAATCGCAAACCGCAACTCGCATCTTAGTAATCGGTTCAGGTGGTCGTGAACATGCAATAGGATGGAAGTTTGCTGAAGATTTCAAGCAAAAAGGACAAGATTTAGAATTGTTTTTTATTCCAGGAAATGCAGGAACAGCTCAAATCGGAACAAACGTTTCAGTTTCTTCGATTGAAGAAATGAAAAATTTCGCGAAAGAAAATCAAATCGATTTAACTTTTGTTGGACCAGAAGCTGAATTAGCAGAAGGTATCGTTGATATTTTTCAGAAAGAGAATTTAAATGTTTTTGGACCTCATAAAGCAGCTGCGCAATTAGAAGCTTCTAAAGCTTTTGCGAAGGATTTTATGGATAAATATGGTGTGAAAACAGCAAAATATAAAAATTTTCAAGGACCAATGTTGGCGATTGATTATTTGAAAACACAAGATTATCCAATTGTAGTGAAAGCCTCTGGTTTAGCGGCTGGAAAAGGAGTTATTATCTGCCAAGATTTTGAAGAAGCAAAACAAGCTGTTTTGGATATCATGGAAGATAAAACCTTTGGTGATGCAGGAAACGAAGTGGTTATTGAAGAATATTTAGAAGGTTTTGAAGCCTCTATTTTGTCTTTCTTTAACGGGAAAAAAATCGTTCCATTTGTTTCGGCAAAAGATCACAAGAAAATTGGTGAAGGAGAAACTGGTCTTAATACTGGTGGAATGGGCGTTATCGCTCCAAATCCATTGTTTACGGAAGAGCATTTCAAAATGTTCGAAGAAGAAATTATGGAGCCAACAAAATGTGGTTTAATTAAGGAAAGATCAGAGTTTGCTGGTGTTATTTTCTTTGGATTGATGATTACAACAAAAGGTGTTTATTTGTTGGAATATAACCTAAGAATGGGCGATCCAGAAACGCAAACAACTTTACCTTTGTTAGAAAATGATTTGGCTGAGGTTGTAAATAAAGCAATTAAAGGAGAAGATTTTGACTTGACTTTCAAAAATCAACATGCGTGTTGTGTGGTGATGGTTTCGGGAGGATATCCAGGAAATTACGACAAAGGTTTTGAGATTCGTGGTTTAGAAAATGTAACTTGTCCTAATTTTATTGCTGGTGCAAAATTATCAGGTGAACAAATTGTTACTTCTGGTGGACGCGTAATCAACATAGTTGGATTAGGAAATACATTAGAAGAAGCACGTGAAACTGCTTACGAAAACATCAAAAAAGTACATTTTGATTACGAATATTATCGAAATGATATTGGAGTAATTCAATAAAAAATACAGTTTATATTATTAAAAAATGCGTTTCAAATGAAACGCATTTTTTTTAATTTATTCTGAAAATTCGACGTGATAAACATCGCTTTTATTTCGATTTATTTTTCGATATTCAAATCCTCCAGCTTGCGGAATAATTTCGACTAAATCAAATGATTGACAACTTTTTGGCAAACCATTAAAAATTAAAGTGAAATGAAGAGACGAACCTTCTTCGATATACGTCCAATTTGGATACATTGTAATTCCGTCCGCAAAAACCAATTGACAACGTTTTCCTGATTGATTATCAATAATAAAAGTAGAAGGCCAAATACGTGCAGCATTTGCATATTCATCTGCCGCCATACAACAATGTATAATAACCTGACTTTCTTCTTCGATATTGGTTAAGAGCTCAGAATCAATAAAAATCTTTTCTTCAAGAATAGTTGCACTCATTATTTTGCAATTTTCTTAATGTACAATTCTTCTACTTTTGCACGTGCCCAATCTGTTTTTCGAAGAAATTTCAACGATGATTTCAAACTTGGATTATCATTAAAACATCTGATGTTAATTTGATTTCCCAAACCTTCCCAACCGCCGTAATAAATTACTAATTCTTCGATAATATCGTCTAAACGTTTTCCGTGTAATGGATTATTTTTTTGACTTTCCATTTTGCAAATTTACGAAAATGTTTTTGGTGAATTTAGAATAGTTCAAGCTTTCTAAAATTCATATTTTTCTTCCAATTGTTCTGCTAAATGTAAAATATCATTCACTCGCGCTAATTGCTCAATCCAATTGGTCGGAATTGTTTCTGCATCATAATAAATCCCTGCAATTCCACCAGCAATACAAGCAATTGTATCGGTATCATGTCCTAAATTCACCGCTTTCAAAACACAATCTTTATACGAACTTGTATGTAGCAAACACCAAATAGAAGCTTCTAAACTATCCATGACATAACCAGTTGATTTAATTTCATCTTCTTTTAAATCAATTAGTTTTCCACTTAAAATTCGTTCGAAATATGTAAATTCATTTTTATAAATTTCATTTTCTTCTAAGAATAATTTTAACCAAAAATTTGTGTTCAGATAAGCTTCTTCTAGATTTTCGGCATCTAAAACGTTCAACGCAAATTCAATATAATAAATACACGCCAAAACAGAACGATTGTGCGCATGCGTGATAGAAGAAACTTCTTTGACGATTTCACAGCGTTCATCAATCGATAAATCTTTCGTGAAAATTGCTAAAGGAAGAATACGCATTAACGATCCATTTCCATTATCAGATTCGGATGTAGAACCAGCCTCAATTGGATTTTTTACAACTCGTAAACGATTTATTGCTTTTCGTGTAGAAATTCCAACATCAAAGACTTCTCCGTCAGCCGTCCAATAACCTTCGTGCATCCACATCTGAAATTTTTCTGCAATATCATTCACATTATAACCATTACACAACGATTCAGCCAAGCAAAACATCATCGAACTATCGTCAGAAAAAGTGCCAGGAGGCATATTGTATGTTCCATAACCCATCATATCTGTGACAGGATTTTGTTGTAAATATTGCCTACTTTTAAACTCAACTGGAACTCCTAATGCGTCACCAACCGCCGATCCAATTAATATATTTTTCGAAAAATTTTTTCTATTCATAACTTTCTTTTATAAATGAAAAATAATTGATTTTTTTGAATATATCCAAATTATTTTTGAAAATTTATGAATTAATCATAATAAATTTATCTTTTTCGGATAAAATATTAAAAGGTTTAAAATAGATAAAAAAGAATAAGTCGTATTGTCAGTTTTGAAAAAATTGGAACTGATTTTGATTAAATTACCACACAAACTTATTATTACTATGGCTTTTATAGATTATTATACAACATTAGGTCTGCAAAAGACCGCATCACAAGATGAGATAAAAAAAGCTTATCGGAAATTGGCACGTAAGTATCATCCCGATCTTAATCCAAATAACGATGAAGCTGCACAGAAATTTAAAGAATTAAATGAAGCAAACGAAGTGTTGAGCGATCCAGAAAAACGTAAAAAATACGATAAATATGGAGAAAATTGGCAACATGGTGAAGAATATGAAAAAGCTCGTCAGCAACAACAACAGCAACAATATCAATATAGTAATAGCGATTTTGATGGAGCTGAAGGTTTTGGTGATTTTGATGGCTATTCAGATTTTTTCAGTTCGATGTTTGGACGCGAAGGAAGGAGTAGATCAACAGGTTATAAAGGGCAAGATGTTAATGCCAGTTTGACACTAAATTTGACAGATACATTGACTTCGCATAAACAAACTTTTGCTGTGAATGGTAAAAATATACGAATTACAATTCCAGCTGGAGTAGAAGATGGGCAAACGATTAAGATAAAAGGTCACGGAGGAAAAGGTTATAACAATGGTCCAAATGGAGATTTGTATATCACGTTTCATATCGAAAATAATACGTCTTTTGAAGTTAATGGAGCAGATTTATCTACAATTGTTGAAATCGACTTATACGATGCAATTTTGGGTGGAGAAGCGATGATTGATACACTTTCTGGAAAAGTGAAAGTTCCAATAAAAGAAGGAACAGAGAATAATAAAAAGGTTAAATTGAAAGGAAAAGGTTTACCAATTTATAAGAAAGATGATCAATTTGGAGATTTGTATGTGACATTTTCAGTAAAAACTCCAACTAATTTATCAGCAGAAGAAAAAGAATTATTCGAGAAATTACGTTCACTTAAAAAAGCTTAAAACCATGAAAAATGTAACGATATCTGTTATTCAGTTTAGTAAATATCATCAGATTGAACCTCAATTTGTGATTGATTTGTATAAAAATGATTTGGTTGTTTTGCACGAGCGTAACCAAGAATATTTTATCGAAGAAAATGATTTGAAATTAATCGAACGATTTATTGAATTTCATTATAATTTGGGCGTTAATATAGAAGGTTTAGAAGTGATTCATCATCTTTTGAAACAAATCGAAACGCTACAAAAACAATTAAAATAAACGAATTCAAAAACAACCTTTGCAGAAAACTGCAAAGGTTGTCTTATTTTTGCATAAATATTTTTGTATGAATACTCCCGAAAAGAAGAGTAAATTAAAAAAATTACATTCGCGCAATCGTCATTTAGCGCCTTATAATTTCGAAAAATTGTGTGCGATTTATTCCCCACTTTCCAAATATATCAAACCCAATAAAGAGAACGAACCAACGATTAATTTCTCGGATAGAGAAGCTGTAAAAGCGTTGAATAAAGCGTTGTTGAAAACATATTATGATATTGATTATTGGGAATTGCCAAAAGATAATTTGTGTCCACCAATTCCTGGTCGCGCCGATTATATTCATTATGTTGCCGATATTTTGAGTGAAAGTTTTGATGGTGTAATTCCGCGTGGAAAAGATGTAAAAGTCTTGGATGTTGGTGTTGGAGCGAATTGTATTTATCCGATTATTGGAAATTACGAATACGACTGGAACTTTGTTGGCGCAGAGTTGGATTATGCTTCTTTCAAAAATGCGGAAGAAATTGTCAAGAAAAATGCTCGATTACGTAACAAAGTTGAGATTAGAATGCAATTTAATCCAAACAATATTTTCAAAAAAATCATCAAACAAGGCGAAAAATTTGATATTACAATTTGTAATCCTCCATTTTTTAGATCGAATCAAGAAGTGATGGAGCAAACAATGCGTAAACTGAAAAACTTAGGTCAAAAATCTGATCAAAAACCAATTCAAAACTTTGGTGGGAATAATTCTGAGCTTTGGTGTAGAGGAGGAGAGCGTCTGTTTATCACGAAAATGATAAAAGAAAGTGCGGATTATAAACATCAAGTAAAATGGTTTACAACATTGGTTTCTAAGAAAGAAAATGTTCGAATTTTGGAAGGTATTTTGAAACGTGAAAAAGTAAGAGATTACCGAATTGTAAATATGCAACAAGGGAATAAAATTTCGCGTTTACTAGTTTGGAGATTTTAATTGATTTATTTTTAATTCATTAAAGGTTTTATTTAAAATTATTCCAAATTTTTCTGAAGGGTTTATTCAGTTTAAGATTTGTTTTACCTTTTATAAACAAAATTATTACAAATGAAAACAAATAGAATAATGGTTTCTTTGGTAGTTGTAGCGTTGATGTTTAGTATTTTTTCGTTTACGACTTCTCGTCAAATTGACACAGGAAAAGCAATTTCAAGTTCAGAATGGAAAAATCTAAAAGTGTTACCACAAAACATTTCGGAAGATAGTTTGAAAGGTTTGATGCGCGGATACAACGCTGCTTTAGGAGTGAAATGTAATTTTTGCCACGCCGAAAATCCAGATACGAAAAAGATGGATTTTGCAAGTGATGCAAAAAAAGAAAAGGAATTTTCACGTCATATGATTGTAATGACACGTGATATTAACGCGAAAAATTTCAATTGGGAAAATGCAAAAAATCCTGAAATGATCAATGTTGTAACATGTGTAATGTGTCACAGAGGAAATGAAAGTCCTACAAAATCATTGATTGAGCCTGTAAACGCTGAGTTAAAAAACGTGAAAGATGTTGCAAAAGAAAAATTAGCTCCCACATCTGGTTCAACGAAAGTTGAGAAAAAATAAAGAATAGAAATATAAGCTCCATTTTTGGAGCTTTTTTTATTTTCAAAATTCAATAAATCGTATAACTTTGCTTTCATAATTTAAAGAAATAAAATGTTTAAATTTATTCGTAAGGTTGTAATTTATCTTTTTGTAGCTCATCTTGTATACATTGTTGTGTTAAAGTGGATTAATCCGCCGTTCACGATTACGCAAGTTCAGCAAGGTTTTGAACAAGGAAAATTTAAGCGCGATTATATTTCCTATGAAGAAATGGGACGAAATATAAAATTGGCTGTAATTGGTTCCGAAGATCAAAAGTTTCCTGTACACAATGGATTTGATATGGATGGAATACAAGAAGCGATCGAAAAAAATAAAGAAGGGAAAAAACTTCGTGGAGGTTCTACGATTTCTCAACAAGTAGCGAAAAATGTGTTTTTGTGGCAAGGTCGTTCTTGGTTGAGAAAAGGATTGGAAGTTTATTTTACGTTTATGATCGAAAAAATTTGGGGCAAACAACGTATTTTAGAAATGTATTTGAACACTTCAGAAATGGGAATTGGTGTTTTTGGAGTTGAAGCAGCTTCAGAATATTATTTTAATAAACCAGCTAAAGATTTAACCAAAAATGAAGCGGCTCGAATTGCAGCAGCTTTGCCATTGCCACGAAAATATAATGTGAATCCGCCTTCGTCTTTTATCAGTAGACGCGCTAGTCATATAGAGCGACAAATGCGAAATATACAAGGAAGCACTGATTTGGAAAAGGTTTTAGGAGAATAAAATAGAAAAGAGAAGTTAATAAGCTTCTCTTTTTTGTTTTATTACTCTCTCCAATTAATTTTAACCGCAGAAATTTTCTCTAATTCCAAACGAATTTCAGGAAGTAAATTGAAATCATTTTTCATGTAAAAAGCCAACGGAGAACAATAAGGCTCTCCATTCGCTTTTGTATCTTTTTCATGGTCGATTACCCAACCATTTAGTTCTGTCGAAAATGTTTTTAATCGATTAAGAATTTTACGTCCCAAACCAATTTGATGCAACTCGCTATCCACAATTATTGCAAACCATTTTTCATAATCTCTTTCAAAAATAACCGCCCAAGCTCGCATTTGATTGTTTTCATCTACAGCAAAAAAATGTTTCGCTTCAATCAAACTATTCAAATAATTTTCGGTGTCCTGTAAACTCTCAAAAGCCAAATTAATAGGATATTCGTTGTTCCAAATTTTAAAAATATACTCTTTATGAATTTGGTTCAATGTTGTAAATGAATAGATTTCGAATGAATTAAGTTGAGGCATAAAATGATTTCTTATTCCGCTAAATATACTAATTTATTTAGTCAAAATTTCTTTTAAAATCAAAGGTTTGTCAGTTGTAATATAATCAGCTTTCATATCGATCATTTCTTGCATCACTTTTGGGTCGTTAACTGTCCAAACATTAACCAATAATCCCAAGTTTTTCGCTTCTTTCACCCAAGTAGGATTTTTCTGAAAAATGCTGTAATGATAATCAATTCCATTCCAATTTCTCTCTTTTACTTCTTGAGGAGACAAATCTCCGGCTAAATAAGAAACGTGAAATTTTGGTGCTAATTTCTTAAATTCATCACAAATATTTTTACTAAATGAAATGATTTCAACTTGTTTTTCTACTTTATGTTTTTTGATGATTTCAATCGCTTTTTTTACTGCACGATCTTCATTTTCTTTTGATGAGTGAGGTTTTAATTCGAAAATTAATTTGACATTCTTATTCTTTTTTCCTTGTTCAAAATATTCTTCTAAAGTTGGCATGTTTTCGTTGTTAGCCAATTTCAACGTTTTTAAAAGAGAAGAATTTGTAGTTTCGATTGTATGACCTTGGTAATGATCATCATGATTCACCATCAAAACATCATCAGCACTAATTAATACATCAAATTCAGAACCATAAGCACCAATTTCTTGTGCAGATTTTAATGATTTAATCGAATTTTTTGCGTTGTTTTCGGTGTCCCAATAACCACGATGAGCAATAATTTTTTGAGCATTTGCCATGTTTGTAAGCATAAAGGTTGTTAAGGCAGTAAATATAATTTTTTTCATGATGAATTGTTTTTTCAAGGTAAAATTATTTCGATTAATCGGTTTTAAAGTTATGAAAATATTAAGTTCTTGGAAAACTATAAAAATCTACCTAAAAGAATGAAAAATGACGTGAATAAAATTGTGATTGCGCCGAATTTCACTTAATTTTGCACAAAGACAAACACAATGACGCAAGGAATTATTATTTTAGATTTTGGCTCGCAATACAATCAATTAATCGCGCGCCGAATTCGAGAATTTGGAGTTTATACAGAAATTATTCCCTACAACACTTCGATCGAAGAAATCAAAAAACACAATCCAAAAGGAATTATTTTATCAGGAGGACCTTCTTCAGTTTTTGGAGATGAAGCCGCTTTGGTAGAAAAAGAATTATTCGAAATGGGCGTTCCTGTTTTAGGAATTTGCTATGGAATGCAATTGATTTCGCATTTATTAGGTGGAGAAGTTAAGAAAGGAGAAAAAGGAGAATATGGAAAATCTGAATTAACAGTTTTAGCTCAAAACAGTTTATTCGCAGGAGTTCCAGAACAATCTACAGTTTGGATGAGTCACTTCGATGAAGTGATGACAGCGCCAATAGGATTTACAATTTCAGGAAAATCAAATATAGATATTGCGGCAATCGCAAACGAAGATAAAAAGATTTTTGCGGTACAATTTCACCCAGAAGTTACACATTCAGAATATGGTTCAACAATGTTAGAAAACTTTGTTTTCAATATTTGTCAAGCTGAAAAGAATTGGGTTTTAAAAGATTTTATCGAAACAGAAATTGCTCGTATAAAAGAGGTAGTTGGTGATAAAAAAGTAATTTTAGGACTTTCTGGAGGTGTAGATTCTTCTGTTGCTGCGGTTTTGATTCATCGTGCAATTGGCGATCAATTAACATGTATTTTTGTTGATACTGGTTTATTGAGAAAAGATGAAGGGAAAAAAGTAATGGAAAATTACGGAAAACACTTCAACATGAACATCAAAATGGTAGATGCTTCAGAACGTTTCTTAACAAACTTGAAAGGTATTGACGAACCAGAAGCAAAACGTAAATCAATTGGTAAAGATTTCGTGGCTGTTTTTGATGAAGAATCAAATAAATTTGAAGATGCAGCATTCTTAGCGCAAGGAACTATTTATCCTGATGTGATCGAATCTCAATCTGTAAAAGGACCTTCTGCAACTATTAAATCTCACCACAATGTAGGAGGTTTACCAGAAGATATGAAACTTCAATTATTAGAACCATTACGAGAATTATTCAAAGATGAAGTGCGTAAAGTTGGTGTAGAATTAGGAATTCCTCGCGAATTAGTTTACCGTCATCCATTCCCAGGACCAGGTTTAGGAATCCGTGTTTTAGGAGAAGTTGACGAAGAAAAAGTACGCATTTTACAAGAAGCAGATCAGATTTTTATCGACGAGCTTTATGCACATAATTTATACGACGAAGTTTCTCAAGCTTTCGTGGTGTTATTACCTGTAAAATCTGTTGGAGTAATGGGAGACGAGCGTACATACGAATATACGGCGGTTGTTCGTTCTGCAAATACGATCGATTTTATGACAGCAACTTGGTCTAAATTACCTTACGAATTCTTAGAATTAGTTTCGAACAGAATTATCAATGAGGTAAAAGGAATTAACCGTGTAGCCTACGATATCAGCTCAAAACCACCAGCAACTATCGAGTGGGAATAAGCTAAAAAATATATCAAAGCCAGCCAATGTGCTGGCTTTTTTTCTATGTAAACTTTAAAAAACTAAATATTAAATGGAACTTTTAAAAGAAAGAATTCTGAAGGATGGAAAAAGTTTCGATGGTGGAATTCTAAAAGTTGATAGTTTTATCAACCACCAAATGGATCCTGTTCTGATGAAAGCAATAGCGTCGGAATTTGTCCATCGATTTTCGGATTTAAACATTAATAAAATCATAACAATCGAAGCGAGCGGCATTGCACCAGCAATTATGGTTGGATTAGAATTGAATTTGCCTGTTGTTTTTGTAAAAAAAGCTAAGCCTAAAACAATGGCAGATTTTTATGCGTCGCAAGTATATTCATTCACGAAAGACCGAACGTACGATGTTTGCGTAAGTAGCCAATTTCTGAATGAAAATGATAATGTTATTTTTATTGATGACTTTTTAGCGAACGGAAATGCAGCGTTGGGTGTTGAAGATTTGATAAAACAATCAGGCGCAAACCTTTTGGGAATGGGTTTTATAATTGAGAAATCATTTCAAGAAGGACGCGATCGTTTACTGAATGAAAACATCAGAGTTGAATCTTTAGTAAGATTAAAATCTTTAGGAGATAACTCGATTATTTTTGAAGAATAAAAAATATCAACCAAAAGCCAATTTATATTGGCTTTCTTTTTACTTTTAAAAAACAAAAAACTTACCTTAATAATATGAAAATAAAATTACTTGCTTTAACGCTCTCTTTACTATTCTTTACAAATTGTAATTCGTACAAATCGGCGAATTCAGCATTGGTTTCTGGTAATTTTCAGCAAGCTTTTGAGCAATCTACGCAAGCTTATTTTAAAAATCCATCGGAGAAAAATGGAATCAAATATGTCCCATTAATTTTTGAAGCGTATAACAAAGGACAGCAAGAAGATGAAAATAGATTGAAACAAATTGAAACGTTGACTAATCCTTCTAAATATCAGGAAGCGTATCAAATTATTAATCGTTTGCAAGAAAGACAAAAAACGATTGCTGGAATTGATGGAAGATTGATTAGTGGGAAAACGTATAATTTCAAAACCAAAGATTATTCAGCAGCTTATAAAACGATTCAAGAAAAATATGCGCAATTTTTATATGATGAAGGAAAATCTTTTTTAAATCAAGGAGGAAAATTGAATGCGCAAACGGCATATCAAAAGTTTCAAGTTTTAGAAAGTGTTTATTCTAATTATAAAGATACTCGTAGTTTGATGAATACCGCTCGTGCAAACGGAATGTATAAAGTTTTGGTACAATTGGTAAACAATACAGAAGTTGTTATTCCTAAACTATTAGAGAAAGATTTGTTAGATTTTAACTCATATGGATTGGATTCTAATTGGACTGAATTTTACACAGGAAAACTAAATAGCTCGTATGATTATGTAATTCAATTAAGTTTTGAGACGATAAATGTTTCACCTGAACGAGAAAAAATTGAGGTGCATAATTTTGAGAAAAAAATTGTTGATGGTAAAGAAGAATTGGTGCAAAATGGAGTAGTGGTAAAAGATAAAGACGGAAAACCCGTGATGGTAGATCGTTATATTACAGTAAAAAGTCGTTTTGAAGAAGTACAACGCATCAAGGAAGCTGCAATTACGGCAAAATATTATTTGATCGATAATCAAAAAGAACAAGCCATCGATTCTAAAAATTTAGCAAGTCAGTTCATTTTTAGAGATTCTTACGGAACTTACAAAGGTGATCGACGTTCTTTGGATCGAGATTATATAAATATGATTGGTAGAAGACCAGCTCCATTTCCATCAAATGAGCAAATGATTTTTGATTGTGGGCAAGATTTGAAACGTAAATTCAAGAACGAAATCATCCGTATGAAGCTTTGATAAAAAAAATGTAAAAAATTTAATCATTTTTTAAAATTCATTTTCAATAGCTTATCACATAAAACGTCTGTTTTAGCTAAAAACTTGTAAAATTAGTTTTGGTGAATTAAAAAACCTTTCTATATTTGCACAGCAATTAAGACATAGACCCATGGTGTAACGGTAGCACATCGGTTTTTGGTGCCGCTAGTTGGGGTTCGAATCCCTGTGGGTCTACAAAAGTCTTATGCCTCGATAAGCAATTGTTGAGGCATTTTTATCTAACCTAGTTAAGAGAAAAGTTGCAAAAATTGAAATAAAATTTAGTCAGACCCATGGTGTAACGGTAG
>NZ_DINY01000063.1:33343-61231 GCF_002426075.1 Empedobacter sp. UBA5528
TTCGAATCCCTGTGGGTCTACAGATTTTAAGCTTCAATATTTTTATTGAAGCTTTTTTTATACTATATATTTTGTTATATTTATCATAATTGATTTAGTAAATGACATTAGAGGACATAATTTTAGAAGCTAAAAAAGGGAAACGAAATGCTCAGAACGCAGTGATAGAGGTTTTGTGGAACAAAGTTTATCATTATGTATTTTCTAAGATTAGAAACGAAGAAGAAGCCGAAGATATCGCTATAGAAACGTTTACGAAGGTTTTTACAAAATTGAAATTATATAACGAAGATTTTGACTTTACGACTTGGGTAATTTCTATCGCACATAATACGATGATTGATCATATCAGAAAATCTCCAAAACTGAATATTTCTCTTGATGATGAAACCAAATTTTTAGAAATTTTAGAAGATCATCCTTCGCCAGAAGAACATTTGATTTTAAAACAAGATAATGACACGCTGATAAAAGCTATTGCAAAATTGAGAGAACCTTATCAAAAAATTATAGAATTGCGTTATATCGAAGATAAAACATACAAAGAGATTGCTGAAGAACTCAATTTGACCTTACCAAATGTTAAAGTTCGCCTTTTAAGAGCCAAACAATTGTTAACAGAGGTGATGCAAGATAATATTTAGTAAATTTATTCGTTGAAAATTTGTTGAAGAAAACCGGACCGAAAATGAAGAAGCATATATACCTTACAACAATTATTATCGCAAGTTTATTCTTGACGTCTTGTGGAAGTAGTAAAGTAACTTCGTATAAGAAAACTGGTTCTAAAAAAGTTTATACTTCTTCCAAAAAAAACGAATCTACAGAGGTTTTTCGTTCTAAAAATGCTGATGATAGTGCGCCTCGTGATATAAATAAAATTCTAAAAACTGCAAAATCTTACTTAGGAACACCTTACAAATATGGTGGAGTTACGAAAACAGGTTTCGATTGTTCGGGACTGGTTTATGTAAGTTTTAAGGAAATGAATTTAGAATTGCCTCGTCGTTCGAGTGATCAAGCTGAATATGGAAAAGAAATTACAATCGAAAATGTTAAAATAGGTGATTTAATATTTTTTAATACTTCAGGAAATTCAATCTCACATGTAGGTATTGTAGAAAGTATTAATCATGACGGATCAATCAGTTTTGTACATTCATCAACTTCGAAAGGTGTCATCATTTCTTCTCTTGATGAAAATTATTGGAAAACTAGATTTGTAAAAGCGGTTAGACTTTTATAACTTGACGTGTGCTTAAAAAAAGAAATATATTATTAACTTTTTTTGGATTACTATTTTTTAGTTTATCCATAATTGTTAATGCTCAAGAAGATAGTGTCAAAATTGATACAGTTAGAATTGAAAATAAAAATCATTCTAAGTTTAGAAAGTTTTACCAAAAATTATTATTCAAGAAAAAACCAACGAGTTTTCCTATTCAGCCCAATAATAATGTAGGTGATGGAAAATATCAAGGAAAAATTATTCGAAATATTTACTACAAAACACAAGACCCATTCGGATATTCTTTGCAGGACACGACGAGAAAACCGACAAGATGGATTGAAAGAACTGGAAATACACTACACGGGAAATCTAAGCAATTTGTGTTGCGCCAAAATATGTTGTTGAAACAAGGAGATAAATATGATTCTGTAAAAGCAGCTGAGTCTGAGCGTTTAATACGTAGCAATCGTTCTATTCGTCGAGTAGAGATTAAGGAAGAAGCTGTCGGGAATGATTCGGTTGATTTATATGTCAATTCAATTGACTCTTGGAGTATGTTTATTACAGGTTCGGTTTCGAGTTCGAAAGCTGGAATTCGCATTAGAGAGCGAAATTTTTTAGGTTTAGGACATGTGTTTGATAATCGTTACCGTCACAATTACAAAACAGGAAATTCGTTATATCAATTTAATTATACGGTTCCAAATATTGCCCAAACTCGAATTATTGGGAATGTACGTTATTTCAAAAATGAAGATAATCATTATACAAAATCAATCAGTTTTGTACGACCTTTTTATTCGCCATTAGCACATTATGCAGGTGGAGTTTCGGTTGGACAAGTGTATTTTAAAGATTCATTAGATTTCGAAAAACCTATTTTGGTTGATAACCATTTCAAATATAATTACCAAGATTATTGGTTGGCAAGAGCGTTTAGAATTGATGATTATCATTCAGAAAATATTACCAATTTTATTGTTTCAGGTAGATTTTATGATCGATCTTATACCGAAACACCAACTCCAGAAAACGATCCTGTGAACTTTTTTTCTGACCAAACGAATTATTTAGTAGGGATAGGAATTTCTTCAAAACGATATATCAAAACAAAATATATTTTCAATTATGATATTGAAGAAGATATTGCGATAGGGAAATCATTGGGCATTATAGGAGGAATTCAAAATATTCGTCAAACTGATCGTTATTATCTTGGCGGAAAAGCTTCTGCTGGAGGTTTTTTAAATACCGGTTTTTGGGGATTTGGAGTTGAGTTTGGAGGATTTTTTAATAAAGGAAAATTTGAACAAAAAACGCTGTCTGTAGAATTACAATATATGGCAAAGTTGATAAATTGGGGAAAATGGAAGTTCAGAAATTTCATGAAAACTAATTATCTTTTGGGACATGATCGTATAGATTCTCCTGCGGATCAACTTTCGCTTCATGAACACGATTATTTGGGAATGGCAGGTTTCAAATCGGATAGAGGATTAACAGGTCAACAGAAATTAATGTTCGAGTATCAATTGCAATCCTATACACCTTACGAGTTTTTAGGATTTCGTATTTCGCCATTTTTCAATGCGATGGTTGCGGCAATTGGAGATAACAAAAAATTTATACTGAATAATAACCCAATTTATTCGCGTTTTAGTTTGGGTGTGATGTTGACAAATGATTATTTTGTGTTTAATAATATTCGTTTTTCATTGTCGTATTATCCTTCAATTCCTGGACAAGGTGATAATCTAATCAAGACAAATTTATTGGATAATAGAGATTTCCAAATGATGGATTTCGACTTCTCAAAACCAAATTACATTCGTTGGAATAGGTGGGATTAAAGCATAAAAAAAGCTTGAAGATTTCTTCAAGTTTTTTTTATGTCTTAATATTTTTTATTTCACTTGTCTGGAAACGATCCATGAAACCAAACTTCCCAAACCTAACACAGTTACAATAACTGCAATAAAATTTTCGACAGAAAAGATGAATGGAAACGGAACAGTTGGCGAAGCCATAACCAAACCAAAATCTATTTGTAATAATCCAATAACAGAGGCGATTAATAAACCTGTTGTCATCGCAATAAAGGTGATAATAAAACCAGTTTGGAAGAAAATATTACGAATGTTTTTTCGTGATAATCCAAAACTATACATCGTCTGAATTTCTTTCTTTTTATCCAAAATCAAGATAATAATTGTTCCTGCCAAATTGAAACATGCAATGATAATGACTAACGTGAAAATCAAATAACTGATTAAATTTTCCATATTCATTACTTTCAAGAAAGCTGAATCTAAATCTTGTCTGGTTTCGATTTTATAATGAGAACCCAATGCTTTTTGAAGTTGAATTTTCACTTCGTTAAACGATTTTTTTCCAGTCGTTTTTACTTCAATCGAATAACATTGATTTTCGTTTAACAACAATAATTCTTGCGCCAAACCTAAAGTTGTAAAGATGTGTTTGTCGTATTGTTCGTTCAAAATAAAAACGCCAACGCTATACGCATCTTTGCGAGTAAAAGCATCGCTTTCTTGTTTTATTAAACCTGTTCCAGCTTTTGGCATCATCAAATCTGCTGGCGTTATCGGATCGATATAAAGTTGTAAACGTTCTGCAATTCCATTCGAAACAATAAAATTATCATCGCGATTAAAATCTAAATATTGTCCACCATAAATCACCGTATCTAAACGCGTAACTTTGGTAAAGTTTTCGTCAACACCTTTCAAATAGGCAATATCTTGCTTTCCTTTGTAATCGATGTAGACTTTTTCTTCGATGATTTTAGAAAAAGCTTTGACATCTTTTTGTTGCTTCAATTGATCCACAACAAAAGTTAAACTGTCCAATACTTTTCCTTTCGAAGGTGATATTTTAATTTCAGGATTTACATTGCTATAATACTTTAAATTCATTTTTTCTAATCCCGAAAAAACGGATAAAATAATAAATAAAGCCGCTGTAGCAACCAGAATAGCACCAACAGCAATCGATGTAATAATGTTTACGGCGTTTGTATTCGTTTTCGAAAAAATGTAGCGTTTCGCAATGTAAAGTGAAATGTTTCTCATTATAAGATTGGATTATTTCCTTCTCCTCTTAGCGCTTTGTCGATTTTATCCATTTCGTCTAACGAATTATCTAAAATGAAAATTAATTCTGGTGTAATACGCATTTGTTTAGAAGCACTTTTTGATAAAATTCCTCTAAATAATGGTGTATTAACTCTAATTTCTTTGAAAATTTCGTCTTTTTGAGTACTTGGAAAAATACTTACATAGATTTTAGAAACGCTCAAATCTGGTGTTACTTTTACTTCTGTAACACTAATCAAATTTCCAGGGAATTCCTTTACAGCCCATTTTCTAAAAGCTTCTGCTAATTCTTCTTGAAATAATTTACTTACTTTTTGTTGTCTATTGCTATCCAATTTTATTCATTTTTATGAGACTGTAAAATTACTGCATTTTTTCGTGATTAAAAACATTGATGAATTGAATTAAGTTCTTTGTAAATTTGTTTTAATGAAAAAAGATATCGAAACTTCAGAAGATGTTGCTTTATTGGTAAATACGTTTTACGATAAAGTGCAAAAAGATGATGTCATTGGTTACTTTTTTTCGGAAGTTGCAAAGGTAAATTGGGACGAACATTTGCCGCATATGATTCAGTTTTGGGAAACTGTTTTATTAGGAAAAGCAACTTTTGAAGGTTGGCCAATGCGAACACATTTGGTTTTGAGTCAGAAAGAGAAATTAAAACCACACCATTTCGAGCGTTGGATTGAATTGTGGTACGGAATAATTGACGAAAAATTTGAAGGTGAAATAGCAAATGAAGCAAAAAATCGAGCAAAAATTATGCGTGATTTAATTCTTTTCAAAATTGACCAAATGGAACAAAAACAAGGATTTATTCAATAAAAAAATGCAACTTTTATGAAGTTGCATTTTTTGTGTTATTAAGATATGATTGAAAAATTATTTCGCAATCATGATTAATTTTTTATTGATAAACTCCATAATTCCAGCTTTAGAAAGTTCGCGTCCGTAACCCGAATGTTTTACACCTCCGAAAGGTAAATCTGGGCTTGATGAAACTTGTTTGTTCACGTAAACCATTCCCGAATCTATTCTACGAGCGATTTTCTCCGCATTCGGAACATCTTCTGTATAAATAGAAGCGCCTAATCCGTAAGGCGTATCATTCGCAATTTTGATTGCTTCTTCTACATCTTTCACTTTCCAAATACAAACCACAGGTCCAAAAACTTCTTCGTCATAAGCCTTCATTCCAGGTTTTAAATCTGTCAAAATTGTTGGTTGTAAAAAGAAACCATCACAATCAATACGTTTTCCTCCCGAAACAATTGTTGCTCCTTTATTCGCTGAATCATTAATTTGATCCAATAATTTTTCTAATGCACTTTCCGAACTTACAGGTCCCATATTGGTATCTGCTTGTGTAGGATCGCCAACTTTCATTCCGTTTACATAGTCTGTAATTTTTTTCAAATATTCGTCGTAAATACCTTCTTGTACAATAATACGTTTCGAAGAAGTACAGGCTTGTCCAGCATTACGTAAACGACCGTTAATTGTTCCGCTCATCACTTTTTCGATATCCGCATCATTCAAAACAATCATTGGATCAGAACCACCAAGTTCTAAAACCGAAGGTTTTACATTTTTACCCGCGATACTTGCAACCTCTGCACCAGCAGCTTCGGAACCAGTTAAAGAAACTCCAACAATTTTTGGGTTATTGATAATTGTATCTGTGTCTTTTCCTGACATCAACAAGTTTTTGTACAAACCTTTTGGAGCGCCAGCAGCTGTAAACATTTCTTCGAAAGCGATTCCACATTGCGGAATATTAGAAGCTGTTTTCAAAACAACTGTGTTACCAGCCATAATGTGAGGTCCGGCAAAACGCGCAATTTGAGAAAAAGGGAAATTCCAAGGCATAACACCTAACAACACACCAATTGGTTCTGAGACCACATAAGCGTCACCTTTTTCTGTTTGTAAAGGAACATTTGCCAAGAATTCTTCTGCATTATCAGCGTAATATTCGATGATATTTGCACTATAATCAATCTCGATTTCGCTCTCATACAATGGTTTTCCCATTTCTGTTGTAATCAAAGCAGCTAATCGAGTTTTTTGCTTGCGCATTTCGTTTGCAACACGGTTCATAACAGCTTTTCTTTCTTCGAAAGATTCGAATCGCCATGTTTGATATAATTCGTTTGCGTCGTCTATATATTGATTGATTTCTTCGCTTGTGTAGGCTTGAAATTCTTTTTCGATTTTACCTGTAGCAGGATTTAATGTTCTGATTGAACTTGCCATTTCACTCTTTATTTAATGTATACAAAGTTGTAGCAATTCTCGTTCCTAACAAAACTTTTAGGATAAATAAAACTGATAGTTTGTTGAATAAAACTAAATGTAGTTGATTGTTTAGTTTTTATATTAATTTAATCTAGATGATTGTTTGTTGAATTAAGAAATTTCTATTTTTCGAAATGTTTAAGGTTTTAGATTTCTTAAATATTTTTGAAAGATGATAAGTCATTCTGAACTCGTTTCAGAATCACATTATCATATATTATAATTAGTAAAATAAATTTAAAACAATAACGATTTGTCATACCGAGCTTGTCGAGGTATCTTTTATATTATTGATTATAAAAAAATATAATGATGAGAAGCTGAAATGAATTCAGCTTGACCATAATATTACTTAATGAAAATTATTTTCTAAAAAGGTAAATTATCGTCGTCGTTGTTCATGGAACTTGTGAATTCCCCACCGAAATCTCCAAAAGCATCAGAAGGATCAATAGCAGATAAATTCATGGCACTTCCCATTTCTTGAGAACCATCATTCATCGAACTTTGAATTTCGAAATCTCCACCAAACGAAGTTTCTAAATCGGTAAATTTAGCTTGTTCATTAATGAATCGTAAACGTACATTTTCTAACGCACCATTACGGTGTTTCGCAATGATAAACTCTGCTTGTCCAGCACAAGGTTCACTTTCATCATCCCAATATTCCAATTTATAATATTCGGGACGATAAATAAACGAAACGATATCGGCATCTTGCTCAATCGCTCCAGATTCACGTAAATCCGATAGTAAAGGGCGTTTACTCCCTCCACGAGTTTCTACCGAACGAGACAACTGCGAAAGTGCAATAACAGGAATACTTAACTCTTTTGCAATCGCTTTAAGGGAGCGCGAAATCATTGAGATTTCCTGCTCACGGTTTCCATTTGCTTTTCCTCCAGCAGTCATTAACTGCAAGTAGTCAATCAAAATCATTTTCACACCATGTTGAGAAACCAAACGACGTGCTTTTGCTCTTAAATCGAAAATCGAAAGGGCAGGAGTGTCGTCAATATACAATGGAGCATTTTCAAGACCTTTTACTTTTGTGTATAATTGTTTCCATTCGTGATCGGCTAATTTTGCTTTACGCAATTTTTCACCTGAAATTCCAGTTTCACCTGAAATCATACGCGTAATCAACTGAACAGAAGACATCTCTAATGAAAAAACAGCAACCGGAATATTTTTGTCAACCGTCATATTTTTCGCCATCGAAAGGATAAAAGCAGTTTTACCCATACCAGGACGAGCGGCTAAAATAATCAAATCCGATTCTTGCCAACCCGAAGTAATTTTGTCAATTTCTGTAAATCCAGAAGATAAACCAGACATTCCTTCTTTGGTAGATTGGGCTTTAATTTTATCAATCGCTTCGGTTACCAAATCTCTTGCTTCCGAATAACTACGCTTGATTCCACCTTCTGTAATTTCGAATAATTTCGATTCTGAATAATCCAATAAATCAAATACATCGGCAGTATCATCGTAAGATTTTTCAATGACTTGATTCGAAATCTCAATTAAACGACGAAGGATGTATTTTTCTTGAATTACACGAGCATAATATTCCACGTGCGCAGAAGAAGAAACTTTTTGCGTCAATTGAATCAAATAATAATCACCTCCTACACGATCTAATTTGCCTTCACTTTTCAATTCATTCGAAACCGTTAATAAATCAATTGGTTCTGAATCGTTAAATAATTTTTGAATGACAGCATAAATCGCCTGATGCTCTGGACGATAAAAAACTTGCGGTGTAAGAATGTCAATGACTTCGTCTAACCCTTTTTTATCAATCATCATCGCGCCAAGTACAGCTTGCTCTAAATCAACAGCTTGTGGAGGAAGTTTACCTTTCTCTAAACCAATGACATTGTGCTTGTTAGCTGGTGTTTCGGGATTATAATTTGCTTGTTCCATAAGAGTTCCAAAATTAAATAAAAAAACGAGATATAACTAATTTTATATCTCGTTTTAAAATCGTATATTCTACAATAAGTATTATTGTAAAACAATATTTTATCCTGAAAATTCTCCGAATTTTATGTAACGTTCTTGACGTTGTTGTTGTAATTCTTTTGGAGAAAGTTTTTTCAATTCGTTGTAAGTGTCTAAAACTTTATTTTTCAAGTTTGTGTACGCAACTTCTGGTTTGTAGTGTGCTCCACCAAGCGGTTCTTGAATGATATCTTCAATTAATCCTAATTCTAACATATCAGGACCAGTTAATTTCATTTGGGAAGCAGCTTGCTCTTTATAATCCCAACTTCTCCATAAAATTGTAGAACAGTTTTCTGGTGAAATTACAGAATACCAAGTGTTTTCTAACATGAAAACTTTGTTTCCAACTCCAATTCCTAATGCTCCACCTGAAGCTCCTTCACCAATTACAATTGTAATGATAGGAACTGTAAGCTTCAACATTTCGTAGATGTTTTTAGCGATAGCTTCACCTTGACCTCTTTCTTCAGCTTCTAAACCAGGATATGCACCAGGAGTGTCGACTAAAGTCAAGACAGGAATATTAAACTTTTCTGCTAATTTCATCAATCGTAAAGCTTTGCGGTAACCATCTGGATTAGACATTCCGAAACGACGATATTGTCTTTCTTTGGTATTTTTCCCTTTTTGTTGACCAATAATCATAAAAGTTTGACCATTGATTTTTCCCATACCACCAACCATTGCTTTATCATCAGCAAAAGTTCTATCTCCGTGAATTTCGATAAACGTGTTATCTGTGATCGCGTAAGCGTAGTCTAAAGTATAAGGGCGAGAAGGATGGCGAGACAATTGTACACGTTGCCATGGTGTTAAATTACCATAGATTTCCTTCTTTTTATTTTCAATTGCAATTTCAATTTCAACGCAAGCCTGTTTGATGTTAACACCGCTTCCTTCGCCGACGATTTGACAGCTTTGTAACTGTTCTTCTAAATCTTTGATAGGTTGTTCAAATTCTAAATATTCCATACAAAAGTGTTTGTTCAATCCAACAAATATAGAAAAGGTTTTTAAGCCAATTATAATAAATGTCGAATGTTTTTCAGATTTTTTACAAGTATTTTAATTTCAAAAGATAAAAAAGCGTCTACAGATTAGACGCTTTCATCGTGTATTTGATCTAAAATTAGATTTTTTCGATAATCATTGCAGATGCTCCACCGCCACCATTACAGATAGCTGCACCACCAATTTTTCCTCCGTTTTGCTCTAAAACATTTAATAATGTAACCAAAATTCTTGATCCAGAATTTCCAAGTGGATGACCAATAGAAACCGCACCACCATTTACATTGACTTTAGAAGCATCAAGGTTTAATAATATAGTATTTGCAATTCCAACAACTGAAAACGCTTCGTTAAATTCCCAGAAATCAACATCAGCAGCTGTCATATTTGCTTTTTTCAATAATTTTTCAACCGCTTTAGCTGGTGCAGTTGTAAATTTTGAAGGTTCTTGAGAAGCATCAGCATAAGCAATAACTTTTGCAAGAGGTTTTAATCCTAATTCGTTTGCTTTATCTAAAGACATTAATACTAAAGCAGAAGCTCCATCATTAATTGTAGAAGCATTTGCAGCAGTTACAGTTCCGTCTTTAGAGAAAACAGCGCGCAAACCTGGAACTTTATCAAAGTTTACATTTTTATATTCTTCGTCTTCTTTAAAAATAACTGGTTCTCCTTTGCGTTGAGGAATTTCTACAGGAACAACTTCGTTGTCAAATTTCCCATCAGCCCAAGCAGCAGCAGATTTTTTGTAAGAATTAATCGCAAATTCATCTTGCTCTTCGCGAGAAATATTGAACTCAGCAGCACAAGTATCTCCAAAAAGTCCCATCATTTCTTTGCTGTAGTAATCTTGTAAACCATCGTTCACAATTCCATCTAACAAAACAGTATTTCCATATTTATTTCCAGTTCTTGCATTTGGCGAATAAAAAGGAACCATCGACATGTTTTCCATTCCTCCAGCAACAACAACATCTGCGTCACCTAAACGAATTGCTTGTGTAGCAAACATTACAGCTTTCATACCAGAGGCACAAACTTTGTTTACCGTTGTTGCAGGAATCGTATTTGGTAAACCTGCTTTTATCATTGCTTGCTTAGCAGGCGCTTGTCCTTCACCAGCTTGCAATACATTTCCCATATATACTTCATCAACCAAAGATCCATCTAAGTTGATTTTATCTAAAGCTCCTTTAATAGCTGTTGCGCCTAAATCTGTAGCTGGAACGTTAGATAAACTTCCCAAAAAAGATCCCATTGCTGTACGAACAGCTGAAACTATTACGACTTCTTTCATTTAATTGTGATTTGTTGTTTTTATTATGATAACTTAATAATGCAAGATATAAAATTTATAGTAGTATTAATTTGATCTACTTTTTAAAGATTTTTTAAATTTGTTATTGACTTAATACAGATAATTGATTTTTTTTGTTAAAATGATAATTATCTTAGAATAGAATATTTTTTAAGTATAAAATGATTAAAATGCTGAAGATAAAAATGATATTATTTGGTTTGATTTCATGTTTTGCAATTGCAATTGGAAATGCACAAACCTTTGATCAAAAATATTTTAAAACAATTTTAGATTCACTTACATCAAATTCGTTTGCTGGTAGAGGTTATGTAGAAAATGGAATGACATATGCTGGAATTTATTTACAAAACGAATTTCAAAAAAATGGATTGAAATCTTTTTCTAATCACTATAATCAAACGTTTACTTTTCCAATTAATATTATCAAAGATGCAAAACTAAAAATTAATGGAAAAGAATTGAAATATGGAACAGATTTTATCGTAAAACCAAGTTCTAAATCAATTTCAAAAATCAATTTACCTTTTTATTTTTTTGATACAAAAGCCTATATCGAATCATTTCAATCGAAAGATAAAACGAGAGATTTTATTATAAAAGATGATGAATCGCAAAAAGGAAAACATATTATTTTGCCGTCTTTAGTGACTTCTGTAGATTCTATTCAGAAATATTACAAACAATGGGCGAATATTTATGAGAAAGATGAGAATCAAAATCGTGCGATTTTTAGATTTACTTTAGATAAATTAACGTCGAGTCTAAGTCAAAGACAATCTTCGATTTCAGAGTTTATTATTTCAGATAACTTTTATTCTAAAAATTTAAAAATAAATGATTATTCCATTGATTCAGAATTGAATAATTCATTTGAGGCAAATAATATAATTGGTTATATTGACGGAAAAAACAATGATAGCGTTGTTGTGATTTCTGCTCATTATGATCATTTAGGGAAAGTTGGACAAACTATTTTTCCTGGAGCGAGTGATAATGCGAGCGGAACAGCGATGATGATGACACTGATGAAGTATTATTCGAAACATCAACCTAATTACAGAACGGTTTTTATGGCTTTTGCAGGTGAAGAAGCGGGGATTTTAGGCGCAGATTATTATGTTAATCATCCTCTTTTTCCATTGAATCAAATCAAATTTTTAGTCAATTTAGATATTATGGGAGCGGGCGATCAAGGAATTCAAGTTGTGAATGGTAAAGTTTTTAAAAATCAATTTGAAAAATTAGTTGAATTCAATCAAACAAATAAATACCTAAAAGAAGTTAAAATTCGAGGAGAATCGTGTAATTCCGATCATTGTCCGTTTTATTTGAAAGGTGTTCCGTCGTTTTTTATTTACACATTAGGAGGAAAAGGTTTTTATCATGATCCCAATGATACAGCTGAAAGTTTGGATTTGAGTTCCTCTGAAAAAGTATATAATTTGTTGAAAGCTTTTATTGATAAGCTATAAAAAAATAATCCGTTCAAAGTGAACGGATTACTAACCAACCTAAACTACTATAAAAAACTCTAAAAAGTAAAAAGAGTGCGAGTAATTCCAAACTTCATAAATCAATTTCGTTATACTCGTTGTTACTCTTTGTCTTACTATCTATGAATAAATTATTTGACACTGCAAATGTCTAACTTTTATGTCTTGTTTGGAAAAATTGTAAAAGATTTTATTTATAATAGTTATAGAGAATATTTATAATAAACGTTTGTTGTCGGATATTAAACTTTGTATTAATTTGTTAAAAATAAACAATAATAGTTAAAGTGTAATTGTATGAAAGCGTACTTTAACACCTTTTTAACTATTTGTTTACGAAAATATGATGAAATGATAAGATTTGAAATCTTTTCAACTAAATTTGATTTTTGAATCGTAAAGACTTCATAAATTTAAACAAATTTTAAACCAAAACGCCAAAATGAGACTTTTTTTATTGGTTTTTTCCTTACATATTGTGTTATTTGTTGATGCGCAAAATGTTAACCCAAATCAAATTCGAACAAAAATTTACGATACTATTTTACAAGATATCCAAAAACAAAGTTTAGAATTTCCGAACAAAAAAATTGTGGTAGATCCTACGATTAATAAGTTTGAAGATTATAAAATGGACGAATTTGGGCTGAAATTAGATTCGGCGAAATATCTACAAGACACTTCAATTTGTTCTAAATTAACAACCTATAAATGCGTTTCGAAATTTGAGATTGATAATTATTCGATTACCAATGTTTACAAAGATGAAGCAGATGCGTTATATCCTGACTTTTATGGGATTTATGCACCAATCGATTCGTGGTACAATTTGATTTATTATGCGGCTGTTAATCATTTTGAGAAGGATAGAGAATTTCAATTTAACGTCTTAATTCCAGTTCGAAATGTGCAAATGAAAAATAAAACGATGAAGGAAAAAATGTTCTTTTATAACGTTTTGTTTGATGAGCAATTTAAGATTCTAAAATTTGAAAAATTATTATTAAAACATTAAAATTCAATCAGAAAAGTTGTAAATTAGCAAGACTCAAATTTTTAATTGATGTTAAACGTTAGCGCTTATATAGACGAGCTTTTGCAGTTATCAAAAGGCAATTTACGGATTTGCCGTATGAATTGGTGGCTTTTAAAATACGAAGATGAATTTGAGAAAGCAATAGAACAAACGTCTTGTAAAAAGTGGCAAAGATGGCTTTATAATGGAGAACATCCATATCCATGTGTTTGTCCAAAGCGCGAAAAATTATGCGTTTTTATCGATTTATATCGTGAATTGGATCGTTTGACACAAGTGCAACGTTTAGAGAATTTTTTTCACGAATATTTTCAAAAATTTGAGTTGATTAAAGATTCAAAAGAATCTTTAAAAAATTGGATGAATGATATTCGTCCAACGATTTCCTCTATTTATTTATTATTGGATAAGAATGATAATCTAAAAATTAGATTTTATAATTCGGATCCAGTTTTGGAAGTGAATATCAATAAAAATGATTATAAATACACTTTGTTGTGTTTGGATATTTTTAACTACAACATGTATGTAAGAGGCATGTAAATGAAAAGAGAGTTGACAAAATCAACTCTCTTTTTTATGAAATAATAGATTAAATATGGCTTATTTAATTAAACCAATTTCTCTTAAACGCTGAGTCAAGAAATCTCCAGCTGTAATATCTTCAAATTGTTTTGGATTTTCTTCTGTTACACAATCTTCTAAAACAGATAAATCCATTTCAGAAACTGGATGCATAAAGAATGGAATAGAAAAACGAGATGTTCCCCATAATTCTTTCTCTGGATTAACCACTTGGTGAATTGTTGATTTTAATCTGTTGTTTGTGTGACGAGATAACATATCACCAACATTAATCACCAATTCGTCGTCAGCAGCAATAGCATCAACCCAAGTTCCATCGTGACGTTGCACTTGTAATCCACGACCTTGCGCTCCCATTAACAATGTAATCAGGTTAATATCACCGTGGGCACCAGCACGAACTGCATCTTTAGGCTCTTCTGTGATAGGAGGATAGTGAATTGCTCTCAAAATAGAGTTTCCGTTTTTTACTTTATCATCAAAGTAAAACTCGTCTAAACCTAAGAATAAAGCCAAAGCACGTAAAACGTAAACTCCTGTTTTTTCTAATTGTTTGTATGTTTCTTCACCATAAGTGTTAAAACCTGGAACTTCATTTACATCAACATTTTCTGGATAGTTGTATTTCGCTTTATCTTCTTCAGATAAATACTGTCCAAAATGCCAAAATTCTTTCAAGTCACCAACGGTTCTACCTTTTGCATGTTCGTTACCGAAAGCTGTATAACCGCGTTGACCACCAATTCCTTCAACTACATAACTTTGTTTTGTTTCTGTAGGTAAAGCGTAAAATTCGCGAACGCTTTTATATAAATTTTCAACTAATTCGTCAGATAAAAAATGTCCTTTCAAAGCAACGAATCCTATTTCTTCGTATGCTTTACCAATTTCGTTGACAAATTTTTGTTTTCTTGCAGGATCATCAGATAAAAAGTCTGCTAAATTAACCGATGGAATTCCGTTTTGTGACATTTATATTTTTTATAAAATTTCTTCTGCAAAGGTATAGAAAGATTTCTTTTGTGAATAATATTGTTAATAACTTTTTTAATCAACTGTTGGTTTGATGCAAAACTAAGTCGTTTAAATGGTTCTAATTGTTTAAAATATTAATTATAAGTAAAATATGATTTTAAACATAGGTTTTGATAATTTCTATCTTGATAAATATAATTTATTAAAATTACATTATAAATAGTTATTAATAATAGTTGTTTTAAATAATATGAATTAATTTTAAGAATATGAAGAAATATTTATTTGTATTTTTTGTTTGTATTAGCATAATGTTGTTTTCACAAGAGTCTATAAAAACTCCTTTGATATATCTAAGTTGTAAAAAAGTTGAACAGAAGGGAAATGAGGAGTTGAATAAATGTTTTAAACAAAATTTTAGAAAAGATTTTTATAAAATGGTAAGTACGGAATTAAGGTCGAGAAACTTAATTACAAATTATCTTCTTAAAGCTGAATTCAATTTTACTTTTGATGAAAATGGTGTAATTTCTATTTCTGATTTTGAAGGAAGTGAGGATGCGAAAGATATCTTAGAAAAGTCTTTATTTAGATTAAATGAGAGAATTAAAGGAGGTAAATATAAAATTATTCCAGCAAAGAATAATGAAGGGAAATTTATAAAAACCACTATAAAAGTTCCATTTCAATATGCATTTGTGAGAAGTTAATTATTAATCTTCTTTCTAATCGTTATCAATCATTCTATATTTGCAAAAATATTTATGATGAAAGATCAATTTTTTCAATATATACAAGACTTACAAAATAAAATTATTACTAAACTTGAACAAGTTGATGGTAAAGCTAAATTTTTAAGAGATAGTTGGGAACGCGAAGAAGGCGGCGGAGGTCTTTCATGTGTTTTAACTGACGGAGCTGTTTTTGAGAAAGCTGGCGTTAATATTTCAAAAGTTTATGGAGAATTACCAGAAACAATGCAAAAAGCGTTAAATGTTTCGTCAGGTAAATTTTTTGCTTGTGGATTGAGTTTGGTTATTCATCCAACAAGTCCACATATTCCGACGACTCATGCGAATTGGAGATATTTCGAAATGTATGATAAAGATGGAAATATTGTCGATCAATGGTTTGGAGGAGGTCAAGATTTAACACCGTATTATTTGGATGAAGAAGATGTGATGCATTGGCATACAATCTGTAAAAAAAGTTGTGATGCGCATGATGTGGCTTTTTATCCGAAGTATAAAGAGGAATGTGATAAATATTTTTGGAATACTCATCGTGAAGAAGCCCGTGGAATAGGAGGTTTGTTTTTTGATTACTTGAAACCAACTTCAGAAAAAACAGTTGAACAATGGTATGATTTTGTAACGGAAGTAGGAAACTCATTTTTAGAAGCGTATATTCCGATAGTTGAAAAGCACAAAAATGATGAATTTTCTGATGAACAAAAGGAATGGCAAGAAATTAGAAGAGGTCGTTATGTGGAATTTAATCTAATTCATGATAGAGGAACTTTATTTGGTTTGAAAACAAATGGACGAATAGAATCTATTTTGATGAGTTTGCCAAAACATGTACAATGGCACTATAATCACCAACCAGAAGAAGGTTCGGAAGAATATAAATTAGTCGATGTTTTGAAACATCCAAAAGATTGGATTTAATCAATAAAATATAAAATGCCTGAACATTTGTTCAGGCATTTTTTTAATCTTCTCTCGATCCGTCATCTGCCATTCTGACCATTTTAGGTGTAAAAGTAGCCACAACATCAACCAGATCTTGTTGTGCAGCCATTACTTCGTGAATATCTTTATACGCCATCGGCGCTTCATCTTTTCCGCCTCCAATTAGTGTAATTCCAAAATCATTCAAATAATCGTTTATCTTGTTTTGTGATAATGATTTAATTGCTTGTGTTCGGCTCATCTTTCGACCAGCACCATGAGAAGCCGAATGAATAGAATTTTCTTCACCTTTTCCGCGAACCAAAAATCCTGGCGCAGTCATTGAACCTGGAATAATTCCCATCACATCTTTAGAAGCTGGTGTTGCACCTTTTCGATGAACAATTACTTCTTCGCCATTGTAAATTTCTTTCCAAGCAAAATTATGATGATTTTCTACTTTAGCTAAAACTTCTGCACCGATAGATTTTTTAATTTTTTGATGAATAATTTCGTGACAAGCCGAAGCATATTCACCAGCCAAATTCATCGTAATCCAATATTCTTGACCTTCTGCAGAATCCAAATCCAAATAAGCTAAATTTTGTGCTTTATAAGGAAGTTTACAAATTTCTTTTGCAATTTTTGTATAATGTCCAGCGATTGTAGCACCGAAACCTCTCGATCCAGAATGCGTTAATAACGCTAAATACGAACCTTTTTTGATGTTCAGTTTCTTATCATCTTCTTTGAAATCAATCAGACCAAATTCTACAAAATGATTTCCTCCTCCAGAAGAACCCAATTGCGACCACGCTTTATCTTTTAAATTTTGAATAAATGAATTTGTTTCGAATTTTGCATCATCCAAAATCTGATGTTCGGCTTTGTATTGACCATGAAAACCATGTCCTGCACCAAACTTTGTGTTTTTTATTAAAGTTTTTTTTAAAGAATCATGATGCTTAAAATAATAAGAAGCAGGTAAATCATAAATCGATAAAGCCATTCTACATCCAATATCAACGCCGACACCATAAGGAATAATTGCATTTTTTGTTGCTAAAACTCCGCCAATCGGTAAACCATAACCTTGATGAGCATCTGGCATTATTGCGCCGGCAACTGTTACAGGAAGTTTCATGGCTACTTTCATTTGTTCTAAAGCACCATCTTCAATATTTTTTGCACCATAAATGTTGAAATCGTTCGGATTTTCATTCAATTCAATTAAGTTTTCATCTTGTTGAGGTAAATGAATTCCATTGATAAAACCATTTGCAAGCGTTTTGAAAATTTTATCTTCTAAGAAATCTTGTGGCGAAGACAAAACTTGCGCATATTTATCAAGCATTTCGGCTTTTGTATAACCATTTCTTTTTCGGTTAATTTTTAAGGCAATTCCTAAAATTTCATTCTCAGGATAACCCAAGGCAATCAAATCAATTCCATTAATTGGTTTGTTTTGTTGTTCGGTTGTTTTCATATAATTTGGTTAGAATATTATTTTGTAAACATTGTTTTTAGTTCATTTAATACATTCGACCCACCAGAAATTGAGATTTCTCCTACTTTATCAGCAATTTTTTCGATGTATTCCATCTCTTTCAATTTCCATAATGTTTCGTTTTCTTCCATTAATTTTGCTGTATTCAACAAGCTTCTTGTTGAAGCAGTTTCCTCACGACGCGTAATCGAATTAGCTTGAGCCGTTTTTTCGGCAATCAAAACACGGTTCATAATTTCTCTTATTTCTCCAGGAAGAATAATGTCTTTCATACCTGCGTCAATCAATTTTAGACCAATTTCTTGGAATTCAGCTTGATATTTTTGAATGATATAATTCGTTACCGAATTTTTATCTGACATCAAATCATCAAAATTCATGTTTCCAATAAATTCTCTCAAACCTAATTGAATCGCTTGATAAATCATTTTTTCGAAATCTTTGTTCGATTGATAAGCGTTTAACAAATCAGTAATTTGATAATTTACCATAAAATTGATTCGCAATTGCGCTTTATCTTTTGTTAGAATTTCTTGTCCCGAAATTTCAATTGTTTGCGGACGCATATCAAAAGAAACCATCGAAATTTTTGTTTCGTTGTTGTAAAATTGGTATTCACCAGCTTTTAAAACTGAATCAAATTCATTGTCTTTGAACAAAATTCCTTCGAAATATGGTGAGACAGAAATAATACGAATTGCACCAGCTTTTCTCAAAATATCAATTTCTCTTTTTGTTAAATTTTTAATTTCTTCAGTAGAATTCAAATCAAACTTTACAGCTTTTAATTGAGTTGAATTCTTCCAAATCATTACATTTTTATTATAAAATGAATTATAGATTTGATTGTTTTTGTAAATAATCAACACTTCGTTATGCAACACTTCGATAAAATCTACCATCGATTTCAATGTTTCATTTTCCAAAATCATTGTGTGGTATTTTTCATCAATTATTTCGTTGATGTTTAATTTTTCGATGTTTTTATTAAAGAAAATCCAATAATTTCCTTTTGAGTAAACTTTTTCGATTTCGTTATTTTTGATATAGATTCCAATTTCTTGGTTGTTAATTGCTAATTTTTTCATTTTATTATTTTTATAGGTTTTTACTATTTTTTTTGTCATTCTGAGCTTGTCGAAGAATCTATTCTATGCGATCCTGAAACGAGTTCAGGATGACGATTTGTTATATTTTTTTAGATTTCTCCTTTGTCGAAATGACATTTTTTTATTGTCCCTCAGATTTTATCGAATAATCTTTAAACTTTCTGTCAAGCTGAATTTATTTCAGCTTCTCATTCTCTATTTTATGTGATCCTGAAACGAGTTCAGGATGACCGTATTTCTAATTAAAAAAGCTAAATCATTTTCCTTTTTCAAAACGGAATTTGAAGTTTGAGCAGCTTATTTTGATTTCTTGTTTTTACAACTTTTTTCAAATCATTTTGACTTGATATTTTATTTTTAAACTTTTGAAATCAATCATCAACTAAAGTTTCAAATTCAGGTTTTAAGCAAGTTTTTGATCTCATTTCAAATTCATTTCTACGAAATAAACTCTCTATTCGAAAAGAAAACTTTTTAGCTTTTTTTGTTTCCAATGGTGCCCTTTCGGGCGATAAAAACAGATTTAAAGTCTGATTTTAATGATTACTCTAACCAACTGAGTTATTTCAGTTTCCTGAAAGTAGGAATCGAACCTACGACCCATCATTAATGATTGCTATACCGCTCAGCTATTTCAACCTTGGTTGAAAATGGGATTCGAACCCATGTGCATCATTGGGATTTTAATTATTCAGAATAGAAGTAATGAAACATTTTCTACTACAATGCTATACTGAAACATTTGTTAAGGAACAATTAAAATCGTTTGGTTGTTAAACCTTTGACAAAGTTGGAGTAGAAGTGAGCGAATGAATTGCGTAATAAAATATTTTTTCAAAATAATTTTTAAACATTGATAAACAGTAGGTTTTACATTGAAAATATTTTGAATAAAATTTGAAATAAAAATTTCTACGCAAATAGATTGCGTACTTTGATTTGAAATTTGTAGTATTGAACAAAGAAATCAACCATGGCAACCAATAAAATTGCATTAATACGTTATCAAACGATCGATAAATGTCTTCAAAATCATTTCAGAAAATGGACATTAGAAGATTTGATAGAAAAAGTTTCGGAAGCGTTGTATGAATATGAAGGAATAACTTCTGGTGTTTCGAAACGTACAATTCAGGGCGATATACAAGTGATGCGCAGTGATAAATTAGGTTATAATGCGCCAATTGTTGTTCGAGAAAAAAAGTTTTATGAATATGAAGATCATGATTATTCGATTCATAATTCGCCTGTTTCGTCTGCAGATTTAGATAAAATGAAAGAAGTGATTTCGGTGATGAAACAATTGAATGGTTTTAATTATTTTGACGATATGAATGAGATTATTACGCGTCTCGAAAATAATTTATCCAAGCAAACTCATCAACAACCAAATTATATTCAGTTCGAAGAAAATCCATTATTAAAAGGTTTAGAACATTTGAACCGGTTGTATCAAGCAATTGTGAAGAAGCAACCTTTGCTGGTTTCGTATCAATCTTTTACGTCAAAAAGTAAAGAGCCAAAACAACAAGTTTATTACCCTTATTTGTTGAAAGAATATCGTAATCGTTGGTTTTTATTGGCTAAATCTAGAAAAGATAAAAATTTGTATACACTGGCTTTGGATAGAATAGTTGAGTTTTATGAATTGGCAAATGAACCTTTTGTAGATGAACAAGAAATTAATTTTGATACGTATTACAACAACGCGATTGGTGTAACGAAAAGTGTGAAAGAAAGAGAGCAACGTGTTGTTTTTCGTGTGAATAAAAAATTGGCGCCTTATGTGGTGACAAAACCAATTCATGCGACGCAAAAAGTATTGGAAGTGACGGACGAAGGAACTTTATTTTCGATAGAAGTTGTACATAATTTTGAGTTGGAACGAGAGCTTTTAGGATTTGGAGAAGAAATAGAAGTTCTTGCGCCGAGATTAGTGAAGAAAAGAATCAAAACACGATTAGAAAAAGCGTTAGAAAAATATAAAAAATAAAATTTCTTTTTCATACATTTAATTCATTAAAAACTACCTTAAATGATATGGAATAAAAAATTGATGACACTTTTGAGTGTTTTTTTATTAAGCTTTTCGACAAGTTTGTTTGCGCAGAAAACAAGTAATTCTGTGAAGAAATACATCTATTTAACTTTTGATGATGGACCTTTGAATGGAAGTGAAAATATTGATGAGGTTTTCAAAAATGAGAAGTTAAAAGTGACTGTTTTTCTTGTTGGAGAACATGTGGAGAAAAATAAAACAATGACGGATTATTTTAAATATTACGAAGATAACCCGTATATCGAAGAATGTAATCACAGTTGGACGCATGCAAATGATCAATACAAAAAGTTTTATAGTAACGAGCAAACGTCGGTTGCAGATATTTTGAAAAATCAATCGACCTTAAAATTACAAGATAAAATTGCTCGTTTACCTGGAAGAAATATGTGGAGATTGGATGGGAAATCGAAGAATGACGGAGTTTCTGGAGTACAAACGGCTGATGGTTTAGCGAAGTTAGGATATAAAGTTATTGGTTGGGATTTGGAATGGGCGCATCATGCTAAAGATGGAACACCGGTGCAATCTGTTCAAGCGATTTATAAACAAATTGTTAATCAATTAGAATCGAATAAAACATTTACAAAGAATAATATAGTTGTGTTAATTCATGATGAAATGTTTCAGAATAAGTGGGAAGAGTCAGAATTGAAACAATTGGTTGATCTTCTTAAAAAACATGATAATTATATTTTTGAGCAAATAAAATTTTATCCTCAATAAACCTTTATAAAATACAAAAGCTGTCCAATTTGGACAGCTTTTTATATGTAGTAATTTGTATAAATTAGTCTCCCATCATTCCTCCAACTAAAGAATTGACAATCGCTAAAACAATACCAAATAATAATGCATACCAGAATCCGTCAACATGGAAACTGTCTCCCATAATTGCGCTTGCTAATAAGATAATGATTGCTGTAATCACAAAAGAAAATAAACCTAATGTCAAGATTGTTACAGGTAAACTAATAAAGTTTAAAATTGGTTTTACAAAAGCGTTTAAAAGTCCAATAACAAGTGCAACAATAATCGCAGAACCATATCCTTTTACAGATACTCCAGGTAAAATGTTAGCAAGTCCGAAAACAACTAATGCTGATACCAAAAGATTAATAATAAAGCCCATAATTTGTATTTTTTAGATTAATATATCCAATTAAAATCAAAAGCTTTGCCAAATTGTTAAAAATTTTAATAAAAATAAAAAAAGCTCAGAAATTTCTGAGCTTTAGTATTATTGTATTGAAAAAATATTCTTTTTATAATTGTTCAAAAAGATATTTCATGTTTACTTCTTTGTCGATAATTTGAGCCAACTCATCAATGTTTACACGTTTTTGTTCCATTGTATCACGGTAACGTAACGTAACAGAATTATCGTTTAACGAATCATGGTCAACAGTGATACAGAAAGGAGTACCAATCGCATCCATACGACGGTAGCGTTTCCCGATCGTATCTTTTTCTTCGTACATTACGTTGTAATCTAAACGTAATTTTTTCAAAATTTCTTTCGCTAATTCTGGTAAACCATCTTTCTTCACTAATGGTAAAACAGCCGCTTTAATTGGCGCTAATGCAGCAGGTAAAGACAATACTACACGTTCTGATCCATCTTCTAAAACTTCTTCTTTCAATGAATTTGAGAAAACTGCTAAGAACATACGATCCAAACCTACAGAAGTTTCTACCACGTAAGGTGTGTACGATTCATTTGTTTCGTTATCAAAATATTGAATTTTTTTACCAGAATGTTGTTCGTGTGCTTTCAAATCGAAATCTGTACGAGAGTGAATTCCTTCTAATTCTTTGAATCCGAATGGGAATTTAAACTCAATATCAGCAGCAGCATTTGCATAGTGCGCTAATTTTTCGTGGTCGTGGAAACGGTAATTATCATTTCCTAAACCTAATGTTTGGTGCCAACGTAAACGCGTTTCTTTCCATTTTTCGTACCAATCTAACTCAGTTCCTGGTTTTACGAAAAATTGCATTTCCATTTGTTCAAACTCACGTTGACGGAAAATAAATTGACGTGCAACAATCTCATTACGGAAAGCTTTACCAATCTGAGCAATTCCGAAAGGTAATTTCATACGTCCAGATTTTTGTACGTTCAAGTAATTTAAGAAAATACCTTGAGCCGTTTCTGGGCGCAAATATAAATCCATTGCTTGATCTGCTGTCGCTCCTAATTTTGTTCCGAACATCAAGTTGAATTGACGAACTTCTGTCCAGTTTTTAGAACCAGTTACAGGATCAGCAATTTCTAATTCTTCAATCAAAGCTTTTACGTCATCTAAATCTTCGTTTTCCAAAGATTTTCCCATGCGTGCTAAAATTGTATTGATTTGATTTTGATATTCTAAAACACGAGGATTTGTCGCAACAAATTGATCTTTATCAAAAGCATCTCCGAAACGTTTTGCAGCTTTTGCAACTTCTTTCTCGATTTTACCTTCAATTTTTGCACAATGATCTTCAATTAAAACATCGGCACGGTAACGTTTTTTAGAATCTTTGTTATCAATCAAAGGATCATTAAACGCGTCAACGTGGCCCGAAGCTTTCCAAGTAGTAGGGTGCATAAAAATAGCAGAATCAATGCCGACAATGTTTTCGTTCATTTGTACCATTGCTTTCCACCAATATTGTTTGATGTTATTTTTTAGCTCAGCTCCGTTTTGACCATAATCGTAAACGGCTGATAATCCATCATAAATCTCACTCGATTGAAAAATGAAACCATATTCTTTCGCATGAGAAACTACTTTCTTGAAAATATCTTCTGACATAATTAATTGTGTGTTCTTATTTAAAGTGCAATTTTAGTGATTTTTGGTGACTATTGAGGTATATTTTAATAAAATCATAAAGCTTTAAGCACTTATTCTAATTTTTGAGAAGATTATTAACAAAATGATTGATTTTATTATTCGGATTATTTCAATTTCAATCAAAAAAACATACTTTTAAATCATTAAAAAATGATAACCTTATGAAAAAAATTATTCTTCCTGTTCTATTATTAAGTTTTGTTGCAAGTTGTAATTCTAATAATTCATCTTCTTCGTCAAAAGGAAATAAAGCTGAAAGTGAAGTGAAAGATTCGGTTAAAGAATCAGATGTTAATTATAATGTTGCGCTTGATTTTATGAATAATTATGTCGATTATATCATGGATACAATTGGTAAAATAAATCAAGATGAGTATATTAAACAAAACGAATTATTGACGCAAAGTTTTAAAGATCGATACAAATTTGTACAAGATTCTGCTTATAAAGTTGAGCCAGAAGTTGGGTTGGATTTTGATCCGATTGTTGATGGGCAAGATTTTCCGGATAAAGGATTTAAAATAAAATCGATTGATAAAGCAACAGGTTTAGTGACTTTGCAAGGAATAGATTGGCAAGATTTTGAAGTCGTTTTGAAAGTTGTCAACGAGAATAATAAATCGTTAGTAAATGGTTCTGGAATTATTAATATACCGACCAACAAGCAACCGAAAAGATAATTTAGTAAAACTGAAAATTCTATAAGGAACTTGGAAAATGATATAAATTTCAGTTTGTTTTGATTTGAATTTTTTGTTTATTTTTGTCCAACATGAAAATGCAACAGTACATAAAGTATGTTTTGTCGGTGGTTTTGATTTTTTCAAATCTTAACTACGCATTTTCTATGCACTTTTGTCAAGGAGTGGTTGAGCAAGTGAAGTTGAATCATTTGGATAATAATTCGCACGAAATGGAAGTTTCTACTTCCTGTTGCCCTCCAAAAACAGAAAAAAAACATTGCGAATTACCAGAAAACAATAAATCTAAAAAAGACGATTGTTGTAAGGATATTTCGTATTCGGATAAGTTTGTAGAAAAGCAAACTGTCAAAATACAGAAACTTGTTCCGATTAGTTTTATAGCTTCTGAAATTCTTCAAATTAGAATTTCGATTCAAGATGAAGAGGTGAGCAATCAATCAAATTTCCTTGATTTTTATGTTGCGTCAAATGCGCCGCCAAATTATATTCTCAATTCTCAATTAACATTTTACGAAGGATAATATCCGTTGTTTTTGATTAAATCAATCAGAAAACAATAAGCTATTATCTAAATATTAAAGTATTTGATGAAAATCTAATCAACAAGTACACAATAATAAATAGGCATTATGCCTTAAATCGTAAAAATGAAAAAAATATTCACTTCAGTATTTATACTAAGTGCTGCGTTTTCTTACGCACAATCTACATTAAAGGGAAAAATTACAGATCAAAATCAACAACCAATCGTTGGAGCAGAAGTGTTTTGGCAATCGTCAGATATTTCTGTTATCACAGATGAAAAGGGGAATTTTGAGATCGAAAATTATCAACCAACCTCAATTTTAGGTGTTTTTTATGACAATGAGACAACAACTTTTAAGGAATTAAAAGACGAATTTCAGAATATCACTATCAATGTAAAAGATCATTTTGGTGGTACTTCGTTGAATGAAGTTGTGGTTCGTGATACAAGTAGTTCGCTTAAAAAATCGAAGTTTGCAACTAATATGACGATAATGACAGGAAAGGAATTGTTGAAAGCGGCATGTTGTAATTTAGCTGAATCTTTTGAAACAAATCCTTCTATTGATGTCAATTTTTCGGATGCTGTAACGGGAAATAAGCAAATTAAAATGTTGGGTTTAACCTCTCCTTATATTTTGATTGCAGAAGAAAATATACCAAATGTTCGTGGAGCTTCGCAAGCTTTTGGGCTTAGTTTTACGCCAGGAACTTGGGTAGAAAGTATTCAAGTGACGAAAGGTGCGGGAACGGTGATTAATGGTTATGAAAGTATTTCTGGGCAGATTAATACAGAATTAATCAAACCTTCAAATGATATTCCGTTGTTTGTAAATCTTTATGGTTCGACAGATTCGCGCTTCGAAGGAAATGTGCATTTGAACAATAAATTGAATGATAAATGGAGTACTTCTTTGTTTATGCATGGAAATGCACGTGTTTCGAAGAATGATATGAACGATGATGGATTTTTAGATAATCCGCTTGGGCACCAAGTGAATGTGATGAATCGTTGGCAATATCAAAACTTAGAAAAAGGTTGGGTTGGATTTTTATCTGCTCGATATTTGAATGATACAAAACAAGCAGGACAAGTTGATTTTGATAAAGATCGCGATAAATTAACAACAAATTATTGGGGTTCAGAAATCAATACAAATCGTGTGGATGTTTCGTCAAAAATCGGATATGTTTTTCCGGAAATGCCTTACCAAAGTATGGGATTGCAAACGGCGTTTAGCTATCATAAACAAGATTCTTACTTCGGATTGAATCAATATGATATTGAGCAACAAAGTTTTTATTCCAACTATATTTTCAGTTCGATTATTAGCAATACAAAAAATAAATTCTCTACAGGAGCAAGTTTTACGTACGATAAATTCAAGGAATTTGTAGCGCTTCCGACTGATGCGAATTATGATCGAATTGATAATTCTGCAGGAGTATTTTTCGAATATACGTATGATAATATGAAGAATTTTAACATGATTGCTGGACTTCGTGGAGATTATCATAATCGAATGGGATTTTTCTTAACACCTCGTTTGCATACACGTTATACGCCTGTAAAAGGAACAACGATAAAAGCATCGGTTGGTCGTGGAAAACGAATCAATAATATATTTGCGGAAAATCAGAATTTATTTGCATCTTCAAGGCAATTTAATATTTTGGGTGATGGGAATGGAAAAATATATGGTTTAGATCCAGAAATTGCATGGAATTATGGATTTAGCGTAACACAAGAATTCAAATTATTTGGAAAAAATGCAGATGTTACAGCAGATTTTTATCGAACAGATTTCCAAAATCAAATTGTAACGGATATCGATTATTCGGCCCGTCAAGTAAGATTTTATAATTTAGAAGGGGACTCGTATGCAAATTCGTTTCAATTCGATTTTAATTATAATCCATTTACGCATTTCAAAATTAGAGCATCATACAAATATTATGATATAGCAACTGATTACGAAAACGGAAAATTAGAGCGTCCTTTACAAGCGAAACATCGTTTCTTTACCAATATTGAATATGAAACACATGAAAAGAATGGTAAGAATTGGCGTTTTGATGCGACATACAATTGGATTGGAAAACAGCGTTTGCCAAATACGTCAGATAATTTACCAGAAAATCAATTGAATGATTATTCGAATCCATTTGGAACAATTAATTTCCAGATTACACGTGTTTTTTCAAAACGTTTTGAAGTATATGTTGGAGGAGAAAATGTAACGAATTATCAGCAACATCGCGTAATTTTAGGAGCAGATAATCCTTTTGGTTCAAATTTCGATAGTTCGATTGTTTATGCGCCAATTTTTGGACAAATGTATTACGCTGGATTAAGATTTAGTTTAAAATAAAATAATAAAAATAATAAAAA